>PMLI01000457.1 GCA_003158835.1 Acidimicrobiaceae bacterium | reverse complement strand
GAATCAGGGGACTAGCCGGGGGGTTCGGTCCTTTCCCCGAGAACGTGTTGACCGCTAGACGATGCGGTGACCATAGAAGACCATGAGGGACGACTCGTCGGCGACAAGCGGGCAGCCTTCAACGACGGGTTTCATCTCATCACTACTCAAGGTCTTCTGCCAAGCCTCCCAGCTCTCTACTTCGAGGTCTTCGAAGACTGCGAACTGCCCACCGCCGCCCTCTCCTCCGACAATTACGTATGGCTCAAACCGGTTCACGGTGGGCTGAGCCGGAGTCAACCGTTGATCAACACGCAAGGACCACTCCCGATACTGGTCCAAGGACACCCCCTGCTTTAGTTTGTAAAGTACAATCACTTTTGTCTGCATCTTCCACCTCCAGGTTGGCTGCATCCTATCGCATTCGGTCGAGCGTCTCGCAGTGGCCCAAGAAGACGAAGGGCGCCCGGTGGAGCGACTCATAGAACGGGAACCGGGCGCGTGACCGGCTCATCCTAAGTCGGGTGAAGAGCGGGGTGTTATCGACGACCTCAATCCCTACCTCTTTCGTCAGGAAAAGAGGACGCCTTTCACTGGGCAGCAAAGGCCGAAAGTCAGAGCGAGACCAACCGGACCGTAGTGTCAATCAAAGTTCCTTGGCTGTCTCTTTCGGTGGTGGGACCTTCACCGTGCGCAGCGCGGCAATAGGCCAGAGTCGAGCGAGGTAAAGGCTCGAAGTGCCGCACTCGGGACCTGTTCACACCCAGAACATCATTCTTTCACGTTACAGTGGCGCAAAGGGCGAGCATTTCAGTCATAGTTGCAGCGTCTGGCGCACCGAAGACCACAACTCGGGCGCGCTATAACGACGGCCATTTTCTCGGCAGCTTAGCCCAATCTCTCGCCCGCGGCGAAGTCCAGAGCATCACGGAGGGCCGCGACAAGTGCCTAACGGTTATGGCGACTACACCTTCGTCCGGTGAGTTGTCGGCCGTCGGCGACGTATAAGCGCTGACGCAATGCAAGCGAAAAGCGGCACATAATGACAGGCGCGGTGACCCCACCGCAGGGTACGTCACCGGCATCGTTCCGCACGCGTGACGCTCGGGTGGTAGTGGTCCCAGGGCTCTTCTTGATCAGGACGCAACGCGGCCGTGAACCGCCGGTGGGCATGGCCTTGACACGGGCGCGCACGGGTTCACGAGAAGGCGGAGTAATGGGGTTGGCTGTCGCCCCTGGGCGAGGCTTCGGCTACCTCATGTCGGAGGGCCGCGAGGTCCTCTACATCGCGCTTGGTGGGTGGCCGTCTGCCCCGGCGTCGCCCTTGCCCTCCTCGTCGTCGGCTTCAACCTGACCGGGGACAAGATGCGCGACCTGTTCAAGCGCGATTGCGCGAGAGGAGCTCTGTAAGCGCAGGTCGGCCCACTGAGAACCCGTCGCCAGGGCGGAGGCCCGGCCATCGGCCCGCTCGGCTTCGAGGTCGAGGGCGGTTCCGCCGTCGGTACCTTCGGAGAACCGGGCTCGGGCCCCGTCGCCGACAACATCCTCGGCCTCTGCCGGCAACCTGTTGAGCGGCGGCATGGCCCAGCGCATCGCCATCGCCATGGCCGTCATGCCTGAGCCGGCCGTGCTGGTGGCCGACGAGCCCACCTCCTCCCTCGACACCAGCTTGCGGATCGGGGTCCTCGAGCTGCTGAAGAAGTACGTCAGCGCCTACGACGCCGTCGTCGTCGTCATAATCAGCCACGCCCTCGGACTGATAGCCTGGTCCTGCGAGCAGCTCATCGTCATGTACAGCGGGCGGGTCGTCGAGCGGGGTTGGGCGCGTGTTTTGCTGGACGAGCCGCAGCACACCCAGGCGCCGCCTGCGCCCGTACATCGGGACCGAGGGGCGCCGCCAGCTGCCGAGCATCCAGAGAAGCGCCGCCTCCCCTTTCCAGGGTGGGGTGGTCTGCGCGCGCCACTACCGCGTCGGCAACCGGCTCGTGCGCGCCCTCAAGGACGTCAGCTTCGAGGTGGCCCGTGGCGAGACGCTGGCGGTGATTGGCGAGAACGGCTCGGGCAAGTCGACCCTGACGCGCCTCATCGCCGGCCTCGAGCGCTCCATGACCGGGACCATCGCCGGAAGCGGGTCGACCCCGCAGCCCCGCCCGGGCCGGTCCGGCGGCCGTCCAGCTCGTTTTTCAGAACCCCGCCGGCTCGCTCAACCCTTATCGCAAGGTGTCGAAGAGCGTGGCCGAGCCGCGCGCCAGGAGAAACGGGACCGGCGCAGGGAGCTCGCGACTGATGCTCGCCCGGGTCGGGATCGAAGCCGCCCGGGCGCCGGTCCGCCCCGGCCGGCTGAGCAGGGGCCAGCTGCAGCGCCATCGCCCGGGCGCTCGTGAGCAAGTCGAGTGTGCTCGTCTGTGACGAGCCGACCCCGGCGCTCGACGTCTCGGTCCGGGCCCAGATCCTCAACCTTCTCCAGGACCTGCAGGCCGAGATCGGCCGTCTTTGAGCCGGCGCCGGGCGGAAACGGGACGAGCCGCCCGGGAGAAGAGGCTATGAACGGGCGTGAGCGGCTCCTCGCCCAGGGGCGGGGGCGCCTGACAGACTGCCTCGCGTGCATGCCGATCACGATGATTTTCGCGAGCGACCTCGCTGGTGCCCGCTACATCGACTACGCCACGGACCACCGCGTCCAGTCCGGGGCCCAGCTGCAGCTGGCCGAGCAGTTCGACCTGGACCACGTCAGCGTGATCGGCGACCCTTGCATCGAGGCTGCCGACTGCGGGGCCGAGATCGCATTCTTCGAGGACAGCCCGGCGGCCTTCCGGGAGGAGGTATCGCTGCTTCGGGATAAGGCGGTGCTTGGCTCCCTCGGCCTACCCGAGCCGCGCCGGGGACCACGCATGCACAACGCCGTCCTCGCCGTGCAGGACCTCGCCGATGCGGTTGCGGGAGAGCGTCTCGTCGAGGGCTGGGTGGAGGGACCGTGTGCCCAGGCGGCCGATCTCCGTGGTATCAACAGGTTGATGCTCGACTTCTACGACGACCCGGAGTTCGTCCGCGAGCTCGTCGAGTTCGTCGTCGAGCTGGAGATCTCCTTCGGCCTGGCCCAGATCGAAGCGGGGGCGGACGTAATCGGCATCGGCGACGCGGCTGCCTCCCTCATCGGGCCGAGGCTGTACAAGGAGTACATCTGGCCCGGCGAGGAGCGCATGGTCACCGCCTTCCATGCGGCTGGGGCGCTCTGCCGGCTACACATCTGCGGCAACAACCTGCCCCTCTTGGCGAAAGCAACCGAGCTCAGCTGCGAGATCATCGACATCGACGGGCCGACAGTCTCGCTCGCCGACGCCCGCGGGGCGACCGGCTCGACCCAGGTCCTCTGCGGGAACCTCGACCCGGTGCGTTCCGTCCGCGACGGGACACCGGAGCAGATCCACAGCCAGCTCGCCGGGTGCCACGCCGCCGCCGGCTCCAACTACATCGTCGCCGCCGGTTGTGAGATCCCGCGGGGGACACCAACGCAGAACTTTGCCGAGCTCGTCGCTTTCGCCCGCGCCACGGGCAACAGCTGCGGGCGGCGTGGGCGCGAAGGGGGCAAGGGCTGTGTTGTCCTCGTTGTCACTGCCCCAGGGGCGAGGATAACGTTCAGCTGCAATAGATTGCCCCTAGAAGAAAATAGGCCCGTGGTCGCCGCTAGCGCCGAATACGGCGCCCGAGGTCCGCATGGGAGGCTGTGATGCGAGTTCTTGCCGTTGGTGGCCACCCCGACGACCTCGAGTCGCTCTGTGGCGGGACGCTCGCCCGCTTCGCACGGGAGGGGCACGAGGTCGTGATGTGCCACGTGGCCAACGGCAACAAGGGGAGCTTCGAGCACAGCTCCGAGGAGACCGCCCGGATTCGCACGGGCGAGGCCCGCCGGGCCGCCGAGCTGTGCGGGGCGACCCATATCACTCTCGGGGTGCCCGACGGCGAGGTTCTCTCGGCCGACCGGGCCCAGCGCAGCCTCGTCGTCGACCTCGTCCGGGACGCCATGCCGGACCTGATCATCACCCACTTCCCGGGCGACTACCACAACGACCACAACGAAACCTCGAGGCTCGTCTTCGACGCCAGCTTTCTCGCGTCGGTCCCTCTTTTCGTGTCAGGCAAGCCCCACCACGACAAGGTCACGCCCATCTACTACACGGACACGCTCGCCGGCCTCGGTTTCGTCCCCACCGAGTTCGTCGACATATCCGAGGTGATCGGTATCAAAGAGGCCATGCTCAGGGCTCACGAGAGCCAGGTCGCCTGGATGTGCGACCACGATGGCGTCGACCTCGTGGAGCATATGAAGATAGCCAACGCCTTTCGCGGCCAGCAGTGCGGCGTTGCGTACGCCGAAGGCTTCGCGCCCTGCCTGACAGGTCTGCGCTGCACGACGAAACGCCTGCTCCCCTGAGGGACCGTGGGCCAGGGCTCCCTGCCCTGAGTCGCCGATCGGATGCTCGTACCGGAGGGCGGCCGCCGGACTCGCAGTGCGGGCGTGGTCCATGCAGGCCCTGGGCAGCTCGTAGAGCCGGACGCTCCGGGTGGACGACACCGTCCCAGCGGCTTGTCGACCGCGGACCGTACCGGTGGGTCCGCCACCCCGGCTACCTCGGCTCACTGATGGCGTGGACCGGGTTCGCGCTCGCTTCCCGCAGCAAGGCTTCCGTCGTGCTCATCCCTGGGCTGCTCGGCGTCGCCTATGGCCGGCGGATCACTGCCGAGGAGCAACTGCTCCGCCGCGACCTGCCCGGTTACGCCGCCTACTGTCAGCGGACCAAGAGGCTGGTCCCCTTCGTCTGGTGGCGCCTCTGGCAGGTTCCCCTCGCACCGTCATCGAGAGGGGACTATGCCGCTCAGAACAACCGTTACGAAGTGGGCATCTTCTGTCGAGATTTCAACGGGAACCAACGGGTAACGGGTCGGCGCTCGTACGTCCCAGCGGGCGCCTACGCCATAATGCGCGGCCAGATTACCGAGGCAGAACGGGATTATTCGGTATTTAGTCGCCTCGGTGGGACGCCGTTCTCCGGCCGAGCCGAGCCGACTCCGGCGCGGCCAAGTCAGGCTCGGGAGGCAGTTCGGCAGAACAATCTGGGCGGTCCCGAGGTAGTTTCGGCCTCCGCCCGTGAATGGGCTTGGCCCGATGTAAGGAGCACTCGCCTGGGACGAGGAGATCGTGTTCCCTCGGCGACGTGGAGGATCAGGCCGGCGCTTCGTCACGCCAAGGCTGGAGGCCGTACTGGTCGAGGTGGACGACCGTGCCGATAGCCTTGCGAGCCTTACGGCCGTAGTGGCCCTTCGGCCAGCCCAGGGTCACGATGCAGCACGGCTCCACGCTCAAGGGCAGTTTTAGGATCCGGCGAGCCACCGTGTTGGACCACAGCGGCATGGTGATGAGCGCACCGCCGAGGCCGACGGACCTCGCCGCCAGCAGGAGGTTCTGGACGCTGGGGTATACCGACCCGTAGTGGCTCGACGCGACGAATGGAGGGTTGGGGACGAAGGGCACTCGGGCACCGCCTCGTAGGCAGCACACGACAAGAACTGGGATCTCCTCGAAGTGCTCGACCTGCCATCGGACGGACTTCAGGATCTTGGTCGTCTGCTCGTCGGTCTTGACCAGCCGACCAAGCCCACCGTACAGCCTCCACACCCGCCGGTATTGCGCGGCCAGCGACGCCTTGACGGCGTGGTCCTTCACGACTACGAACTCCCAGCTCTGGCCGTTCGAGGCAGTCGGCGCTTCCAATGCCAACTCCAAACATCGCAGCACGATGCGATCGTCGACCGGTCCAGGCTGGACCCGGCGAACCGCCCGCTGGGTGAGCATTGCTTCGGCCAGCGGCATAGCCAGCCGGGCCTCTATATCGCGGGGATCAGTGGTTGGAGCAAGGGCGTCGTCCATGCCAGAGTTTGGCTGAACCTCGGGCCGCCGTCCAGCCAATCCGACAAGCGGCCGGGGATGGGCACGAACAGATCGGCGCCCCGAAAGCCGGTCCGCCCCGGTAGAGAGAGCCGCGGTCGGTGACATCGACCTGGACGGCCATGACGCGGTCGCCGAGCTCGCCGGCCAGGGCTTGGATGCGGTCGGCCCGGCGGGCGAGCAGGACGACGCGTAGACCGCTGGCGGCGAGGGCCCGGGCGGTTGCTTCGCCGATGCCCGATGAGGCTCGGTTATGACAGCCACACGGCCGGTGTCCTGATCGGGAGTGGTGCTCATCGTCTGGTCTTCCGTCTGCTGGCGCGCACTGCCCGAAGCCATCACGGCTACGGCGCCCAAGCACGGCTACAAGCCCGAGCCGGGCTGCGAGGCTGACGGCGAGCTCGAGATTGAGGAGGGCCTCAAGGGGAAGACGACATGGGACCGGCCGCTCACCGACACCCACAGCATGGGCGGCGTCACGTTGCTCGCCGCCACCGACTACGCCCGCTGCTTCGGCGATCTCTTTGACGGCCAGCGACTCCCGTGTTCGGCCACCTGGCGCTGGCCCGAGCGGCGCGGGAGGCGGCCATGGCGGCCGGTTGGCTAAATGAGCCTGGCATCGGCTGGGCCGAACGGGCCCGGCGCGGTCTATGGGAACAAGTAGAGAGCGCTCGGGAGCAGCGGGAGGCCGCCCGCGCACCCTCTCCGCACGACGACGAGGAGGCGGCCGAGCTTTACGCGGCCAACAGGCGCCTGGACCGCTGGTGCGCAGTGCGGAACCCTTCGGCTGGGAGGTCCTGGGCCGCGGTACCGGCCGACTCCGCGTGGTGTCCCAGGAGCGCGACGCCAAGGATGATCCTGCCTTCACCACCTGCCGGCCCTGGCCAGGCGTTGGCATCGACGATTTGCTGCTCGGTGACGGTTTCATCCGAACTTAGGGGAAGGGGCACCGGAGGTTGCGGGAGAGATCATGTAGGCGGCATTTGGCTCGCAGGTCCGACGCATCAGCCCGTGTGCGCTGCAAGGCTTCGTCCTCGACTGACCTCGCCATTGGCACTCCTAGCTACGCCCTCGCAGGATGCGGCCCACCTGGACGGATGACCACCGCTCCCCGACCTTCGGCCGATGACTGCTGCTCTCGGAGATCGGGCACGAGTTCCTTGCCCTCAGCACGCCAACCGAACGGCGGACGGCCACCACTCGCGGTAGACAAGAACGCTCGCCAGTCCCGGGGCCCGCGAGGGGTCCTGGTCACGGTGATGGCAAAGGTGGGAGCTGGGCCGTTTTGAGCCTCACGCGCCACCCAAAGGGGTGTAAACTTATCGTGACACGACAAGGTTCCCGGACGTGTTGGGCCAGCAAACGCTGGCGGGGGGCGGTACTCCAGACCCTGGTAGCGACGTTCGCAACGCCTGAGGCAGGAGAATGCCATGGCCCGCAGCGGGCCTTGTTGTTCCACCTTTTCTGGTCTATGCGCTCAGGCCGCGCCCGTGGAGAGATCTCAGGCCGAGCCCGTTCCCCGGAGGTTCGCCCGTACGTTTTCCTGACGCAAACGACCACGTAACAGAACCCGACACGACAATAAAGAAGGAAAAGATGACCTATAAACGGCAAGGCCGGCCTTTCCGCCATGCTGCGCCCGGGCTGGCAATAATGGCGACGCTCGCCATGGTGGCCGGCTTCCTGGCCCCCAACATTTCATCCGCTTCGGCCGCCGCCACGTCGACGACGACAACTTCGACCACGACAACT
>PMLI01000604.1 GCA_003158835.1 Acidimicrobiaceae bacterium | reverse complement strand
GGGCGGGAGACTGGGGACCGACCACTATCTCGCTGATCCCGAGCGCCTCGATTTCCTGCGCGGCCTCCTGCCGCGCCGCCGCCGTCATGGGCGGCTGGCGCATGGACGGGCTACCGGCGGTGAACAAGATGCCGCGGTGCTGGCCGGCAGCGCGGCTGGTCCCGGTCATGCCTGTGGCGCTTGGCATCGCGAAGCAAAACTTGGACTCTGCCTGCCAACGCAGGTCCAGCTCGTTCACGACCGGGAGGAGCAGGGCGACCGGGGGCCGGGCCGTCGGGCGTTGGGCCGGGCGTTGGGTCGGGGGACGGGCCACCGCCGTCCCCGATGCCGTCGAGGGGCATGAGAACCCGGTGTAGAAGGCGGAGAAGAGGGGACTAGCCGAGGATGCGAGATGGATGGAGGGGACGATTGCCACCAACCCGGCCCCGGCCAGGGCCCAGCCGCCCGTCAGGGCCGGGCCCCGCAGGTGCTTGAGCTCGTCCAGGCCCAGGGCGACGAGCAGGCCCACACCGAGGGTCATCGTCGACGCGAAGCGGTCCGGTAGGAGGTTGTGGAACAAGGGCAGCTTCTGGAGTACGAAATCGGGCAGGTAGATGCGGCTGACGTGGCCCAGGACGTGCACGGTGGGGCCCATGGACAGGATGGCGGCGCCCGCCGCTACCGCCAGCGCCACCCAGGTGACGGTGCGGCGGCGGGCCAGTACCAGGGCGAGGATGACGAACAGCACGAGCGGGATGCCGATGTAAGCGCCGTGCTCGGAACCGTTACCGGTGAACCGGGACGCGGTACGCAGGGCGGCGCCCGGCGCCAGTTGGACACTGCGGGTCGGGATGACGAAGTTCAACAGGTCGCTCACGTACCGGTTGCCCGGGTGGGGGTTTTGGACCTTGTCAGGTCCGAAGTACTGGACGGCCAGGAACGGGGCCGAGAGCACGACGAAGAGCCCGGCGGCGACGGCCGAGCCCCGTAGCGCGTAGGCAAGGTGCCGGGCCGCCTCCCGGCGGGCGACGACGCACAGGGCCACCAGGGCGATGGCCGCCGTCACCACCTCCATGGCCAGCACTTCCTCGCCCGTCAGGATCTGCGCCCACGCCAGCAGGCCGAGGAGCAAACCGTCCACCCACGCTTTGGCGGACTGCACCACGAACAGCCGGTCGGCCAGGATGAGCATCAGGGGCGCGCTCATGAGCAGGATCTGCGACAGATGGCCGACGGACTGCGAGACGATGTACGGCGAAAACCCGAACACCACTGCGCCCGTCAGGGCGGCCAGCCGGCCCGTCCAGCGACGGAACGCCATGTACGCGAAGGTGGCGCAGAGCGCCGGTGCCGTGGTGACCAGCACGTTGTAGGAGAAGGCGGCCCCGAATATCACTGTTACCGGCGACATCAAGAAGCTGGGCAGGAGCACTGACGTGTTCCACATGAGGTTGACGCCGGCCGGGAAGTCGACGTAGTGGCTGACGAGCGGGTCGCGGCCGTGCCCGATGGCGAACGGCACCCAGGAAAGGAACCAGGAGTACTCGTCGGCGTCCCCGGCGCTGCCGACAAGGGTGCTGAAGGGCCATGTCCAGGCGTGATGGAACAATGCCATCCCCAGCCCGAGGCCGAGGACGAGCACGGCTGGCACCTCCCACCACGCGGCGCGACCTCCCGCCCGGCCCTGGCCCACGGGGGCGAGGTGCCTCCCGCCGCGTCGGGAGTGCAACCGAAGAGCGGGCCCGGCGCTCAATTGGCGTCGCCGTGCAGCGGTGTGGGCCTGGTCAGCGGGCTGTGCTCGGCCCGGGCATTCCCAGTTCTCGGCTGCGCTGGACGGCGGCGGCGACGGCTTCGATGAACGCTGATCGCACCCCCCGAGCCTCCAATTGGCGCAGCCCGGCCGCCGTCGTACCCCCCGGGGATGTCACCGCGGCCCGCAGGACCTCGGCGCTCTCGCCCGTCTCGGTCAGCAACCGGGCCGAACCCAGGAGAGTGTGCCTCACGAGCTCGGCGGCCACCGGCCGGGGCAAACCCGAGAGCACCCCCGCCTCGGTCATGGCCTCTGAGACCAGGAACATGTAGGCAGGTCCCGACCCGGACAACCCGGTGACGGCATCGAGCAGCCGTTCGGGCACTTCGACGACGATGCCTACGGAACCCACGATGCCGGCGGCCCACTCGAGGTCGGCGGGACCTGCCAACGACCCTCCCGCGATAGCGGTTGCCCCGGCCCGGACCAGGGCCGCCATGTTGGGCATCGCCCTGATCACGGCGCAACCCTGGGGGCACCAGGCCTCGAGATCTCTTACCGTCACGCCGGCCGCGATAGACAACAGGCGCCGCACGCCGGTTTCCCTCAGCCGCCGGCAGACGCCTTCGACGTCAGCCGGCTTTACGGCGATGATGGCGCTGTGAGCCGGCGGCAGCCGCCCGTCGAGCAGTCGGAGCCCGGGATGACGGCCGGCCAGGCCCCCGTGGGCGCCGAGCTCGTTTCTGCGGGCTGGCGAGGTCTCGGTGACGGTGATCTGGCCCGGCTGGGCCCAACCCGCGTCCAGAAGCCCGCCAACGAGCGCCTCTCCCATCTTCCCGCCCCCGACGACCAGCAGATCTCGTTCTTCGGTCATAGCCCAAACCATAGGGGCACGGGCCGCACAGGGCACGGGCCGCAGCCCGCGAGGCCCGGGACTTCGCACTTCCCCGAACGAAATAACGGGTGACCCTCGGGCTACGGCACTGCCAATCGTAGCCGAGGCTCTGCTCGGGAGGGCCGGGGCCGGGGGCACGCCCGCGCCTGGGCCCGCCGCCTTTTGGTCACTGTGGCCCAGGGCCGCGACCGTTCAGCGAAGGAGCGCGTCGACGTTTGCTTCCCCGCTGCGGTAGCGCCTGACCAGCTCCTCTTGCAAGCGGTCCTGTGTGTCGTGCAGCGCCCGCCGGTCGGCCGAGACGTCGCGTTCCAACGCCGAGAGGGAGATGAGAAGCTCGTCCAGCGCGGTGGCAGAGAAGGCCGGCAGGGAACCCAGCTGGTCCGACGGCAGCAGCTCTTCGACCTGGGCGGCCAGGCGCAGCTGCTCCCCCTGAGCAGGCGCGAAGAACGTGGGCAGGCGGCCCGCTCCCTGTCCTCTGGTGTGCTCGGACAGGATCTGGGGCAGCAGCCCCACCAAGGCTTCGGGGCCGGGGTCAGACAGCCCGAGGTGGCGCCGCTCGGACTCGGCCAGGATGAGGTCGATCCGGGCCTGGGCCAGCCGGCGGAGGTAGGACAGCTCGGTCTCAAGCTCCGCACATGCCTCGCGCTTGGCCCGCAGGCCAACGAGAGACAGACCTTCCAGGCCCACCAGGTAGTCGGGGCTCAGGGCTTCGGCGAGATTGCAGTCGGCCATACGGTGCGAGGGTACCGCAGCTCAGCCTCCAGAGACAGGAGGCATCAGGGCCACTTCGTCGCCGCCTTGCAAGACGAGGCCGGGGTCGGCCGGCAACCGGTTGACCCAGATCGAACAGCTGGGCAGCACGGCTCCGAGCTGGTCGCCATAGGTCGAGCGCAGCCCTAGGACCAGTTGCGAAACCGTGGTGCCGGCCGCCGGGAGGACGGCCCGCGCCACCCCGGCCGCGTCCCGGGCTCCGGCGAAGAAAAGGACGGTGACCGGTCCGGTTCTGCCGGTTTCCTTACCCTGACCGCCCTGACCGCCCTGACCGCCCTGACCGCCCGCGGCAGCGGGCGCGGGCGCCGCACCCCGTTGGTGCCGCCCGCCTGGCTCCGGTCTGTCGCGCCCCACGGGTCGAAGTTACCCGCACCGGAGTCTGCGAAGCCCGCACCGGAGTCTGCGAAGATGGCCCCGTGGCCCGTCTTCTCGTTGTTCGCCATGCTCAAACCTTCTGGAACGCTGCCGGTCGCTGGCAGGGCTGGTCCGACGTCCCCCTCTCGGATGTGGGCTTGGAGCAGGCCATGCAGGCCGGGAGGGCCCTTGCCGCCACCGGCACCAGTCCGGGCGCGATTGCCTGCTCCGACCTCATCCGTGCCCGGGGCACTGCCGAACTGATCGCGGCGGAGCTCGGCTACGACCGGCCCCTGATCATCGACCCCGACTTGCGGGAGCAGGATCTCGGCGAGTGGAACGGGCTTACCAACGCCGAGATAGCGGCCATCTGGCCGTCCCAGCTCGATGCCAGGCGAGCCGGGGTACTGGACGACGTACCCGGCGGGGAGGCGGGGACCGTGTTCGCCGCCCGCTGTCTCGGGGCGCTGGGCCGCCTGGCCGCAGGTGATGTGGACGTGACCCTGGTCGTCGCGCATGGCGGCGTCGTCATCGCCCTCGAGCGCGCTCTCGGCGTCTGGAGGGAAGGCAGCCGTCACGACCACGTGGCCGGGTGGTGGGTGGAAAGCCGGGGCCGGCCTCCGGATCTCGAGTTGGTGGCCCTGTGCAAGGTGGACCTCCTGGCGCCAGAGGCCGAAACCGTCACTGGCCCGGCGTAGCCTCCGCCCGATGATGAAGGTCGAGGTAGTCCGGAGCTGGAGGCGGCGCAAGACGGTCCAGGCCCGCCAGGTGGGTGACGTGTTGCAGGTCAGCGTGCCGGCCACGCTGACCCGTTCAGAGGAAGAGATGTGGGTCAGTGAGATGCTGCGTCGGGTGCAGCTCCGCCAGTCGCGTGGTGACATCGACCTGGCGCAGAGAGCTCAAATGCTTTCCGCCAAGTTCGCGCTGGCGTCCCCCAACGAAATCCGCTGGGTGGACAACCAGCGCTTTCGTTGGGGAAGTTGCACGCCCGGCGATGGCACGATCCGCATCTCGTCGAGGCTGGCGAAGGAGCCGTCCTGGGTGCTCGACTACGTGATCGTGCACGAGCTGGCCCACCTCCACGTGAGAGGGCACGGCCAAGCTTTTTGGGACCTGGTCGGCCGGTACCCTCTGATGGAGAGGGCGAGAGGGTTCCTCATCGCCCGCGGGGTGGACGACCCCGAGGAGATGCCCGCCCCGGCCCCGGTGGAAGGGAAATGAGAGGACGTCCTCCGGCCCCCAGCAACTGGGACGTCTCGGCCCGCCGCAGCCTGGTGACCGAAGGTCTGCTGGCTCCGGCGGGCCGGCGGGTGCCCGGTCCGGCGCGCCCGGGCGAGGCGGGGAAAGGGCGGGAGGTGGCGGTCAAAGCGGGCCCGTTGTTCTC
>PMLI01000460.1 GCA_003158835.1 Acidimicrobiaceae bacterium | reverse complement strand
GCGCTCGCCTGATTGTCACTGGCCACGACGAATGTGCCGACCGCGGCGAGCACCATCGACATTTGGGCCACCATTGCCAGCAGGCGGCGCGCTGGGCGCGAGCGGCGCGGGCCAGTAGTTGCGTGCCTCCACAGGGTCCGGCACCTCATCTGAGCTCCTCAATCTTCGGTTGAGCGCGCGCCGCCGGGCCCGGCCCGGGTACGCGCTGTCCAGTGACGGATCGGCCGCGCCCCGTCTGTCCTTGATGCATAGGCCATGTGTCCTCCCGTAATAAGGACCTTCGGCCCTACCACAGGACGCGGTCCACGAGCGGTCGCGGCAGGCGGCGCCATTGGCGAGGCTGACGAGGCCACGAGGTGCTCGGCGAGGTTGTTGCTCCTCGTGGGCGACGATCAGGGTGAGGCTGAAGGACAGGTTGCCAGCCCCGGCAGTCACTGCCACTAAATGACCTTAGTGGAAGCATTTCAGCCCTGGGCTTCCACTAACGTGTCCGCCGGTGGGGTGGTAGCCCCGCGAATGTGGTTCCACTAACAGGGAGAGGCCATGGCTGCACGGCGCAAGCGGGTGCCACCGGCAGAGCGCGAAGACCTGGACGCTGCTGCAGTGCTGGCCCGCTACGGGCGCTGGTTGAAGCGCCAGCCGCTGGCCGAACGGTCCCGCGACGCCTACCTGGCCCAGGTGGGCGGGTTCGTCACCTGGTTGGCCGGTTCCGAGCACGGTGCTCAGGCCCTCACTGACCCCCATGTCCGGGACTGGGCGGTCCGGGACTACAAACGCTTTGCCAAGACCAAGAAGCGGTGGGGACCGGCATCGGTGAACCAGGCCCTGGCCGCTATCGACAATTTCTACCGCTCCCTCAGCGCCGGCCGGCCCGAAGTGCCTCGGGAGCAGCTGGCCCAGGTTGCCCCTCGGGCCTTGGACGAAGCCGAGCAGCGGACGTTCCTGCGCGTCGTCGAGGCCAGCCCCTCGGCCCGGGACCGGGCTGTCGCCATCGTGTTCTTCTACGCCGGGCTGCGCCTTTCGGAGCTTGCGTCCCTCGACATGGCCGACGTGGCGGCGTCGGCTCGTCGGGGCCGGGTCAAGGTCCGCTCCGGCAAGGGGGACGCCTACCGCGAGGTGCCGCTCAATAGTGCCTGCCGCAAGGCCCTCGATGAGTGGTTCGCAGCCCGGGCCGAGCAGTTGGCGGCCCTGGCCGGCACCGACGGTGGCGGGGCCGATGGCGACGGGGCACAGACGACTGCGCTGTGGTTGTCGCGCTCGGGGCGGCCGATGAGCAGCCGTGCCGTGGACCTGGTGGTCCGCCGGTTGGCCGCTGAGGCCAAGCTCGACCTGTCCGCGCACGTCCTTCGTCATAGCTTCGTCACGAACCTGGTCCGCTCGGGTGCAGACGTGGTGCTCGTGGCCGAGATCTCCGGTCACCGGCGCCTGGATACCACCCGGCGCTACAGCCTGCCGTCCCAGGCCGACAAGGACGCGGCGGTCGAAGCGGTCGTGGTCGAGACCTGACGACCAAGCCCGGGAGTTGAGCCGGCATGGCTAGCGACGTCTTGTCCGATGATGAGCTGGAGCAGCTGTCCTCATGGCCGCCCGAGGTCGCCCGCAGCGACCTGGCCGCCTACTTCACCTTGTCGCTCGACGACCTGCGCTGGCTGCGTTCCCACCGGGGGGCCATGGAGCGGGTCGGCCTCGCCGTACAGATCGGCGGGCTCGGGTTCTTGGGCTTCGTCCCCGCAGATCTCGCCGGTGTACCCCCCGAGGTCGTCCAGTTCGTCGCCAAACAAGTTGGCGCCGCCCCGGCTAGTTTCACCCGCTACGCCAGGGATGTCGACGGGCGGACCCGGCGCCGGCACGTGGCCGCGGTCGTGGAACAGGCCGGCTGGCGGACCTGTGGCAGGGGCGAGTGGAAGGCGCTCGGAGACTGGCTGGTCGCCCGGGCCCTGGAGCACGACGCACCCTCGGTGCTGTTCGCCCAAGCCCTCGGCCAGCTCCGCGCCGAGCGGGTCGTACGGCCCGGCCTGGACCGCCTAGCGCGCACCGTGGGCACCGCCCGGGTCGCCGCAGGCGAGGAGATCCGCCGACGGCTCGGCCCCGAGCTCACCCCGGAGCGCTGCGAGCAGCTCGACGCCTTGTTGGTCACCGACCCGGACTTAGGCGTGGCCCGTCTGGTGTGGCTCAACGACGGTGCGACGTCCGCGTCGGCCGAGTCGATAAAGGCCGAGGTCGCCAAGCTGGGCTACCTGGAGGACCTAGGAGCCGACGGCCTGGACCTGAGCGCCGTCCCACCCGAACGTCGCCGCCAGCTGGCCTCCGTGGCCCGGCGCTCCACCCCCAGAGCGTTGCGCCTGATGCCCCCAGAGCGCCGCCACCCCATCCTTCTCGCCGCGCTGGCGACCGCCCACATCGAGATCATCGACGAGACGGTGCGCATGTTCGACATGGCACTGGCCAGTACCGACAGCAACGCCCGCGACCAGCTCGCCGAGCGCGAACGCGAAGCTGTCCAGGCCGACGTGGAGCGCCTTGTGCTGCTCGACGACATCCTCGACGTCGTCTTGGACGATTCCCTCGACGACTCCGCCGTCGGTGCCGCAGTGCGGGGGCTGGGCCCCGAGCGCCTGGCTGGGGCGGCACGCAGCGACGACGAACGCCCACCTCGTGACGGTGGGCACCTGGAGCTGGTGGAGGCCCGGTTCTCGCATGTCCGCTCCTTCGCCCCACAAGTTCTCGGCGCCCTCAGCTTTGCCGCCAGCGTCTCGCCGAGCGAGGTCGCAGACGCCGTCAGCCTGCTCCAGGCCATGAACGCCGACGGCCGCCGCCACGTCCCCCGCGACGCCCCCATCGAGTTCGTCCCCGCCCGCTGGCGTCCCTACCTCGAGGGCGCTCGGGCCGCCGGCGACGAGAACCGGTTCAAGCACTACTGGGAGCTGTGCGTGCTCTTCGCCCTCCAAGGCGGGCTGCGCTCCGGGGAGATCTGGGCCCGAGGATCACGTCGTTACGCCGACCCCGCTTCCTATCTCATCGCACCCGAGGCATGGCCCGCTCAGCGCGCCGACGTGCTCGAGCTCACCGGCATGCCCGCCACCTTCGCCGAACGCCTGGCCGCCATCGAGACCGAGACGAGCCGCTATCTCGACGACCTGGAGGCCCTGCTCGCGGACCCAGACGGCCCGGTCCGCCTCGACCAAACCGGCCAGCTCCACTTGAGCCCGCTCAGTGCCGAGGTCGTCGACCCGTCGGTCCTGGCCGAGCGCGACGCCGTCGTAGCCCGCCTCCCCATCGTGCCGTTGACCGAGCTGCTCA
>PMLI01000224.1 GCA_003158835.1 Acidimicrobiaceae bacterium | reverse complement strand
GACGACCGAAGCCCTGGTGGCAGGGTTCGAAAAGGCCACCGGCATCACGGTCCACATTAGGGACGGCGACGAAGACGACCTCGCCAACCAGATCGTCCAGGAAGGCACGGGCTCCCCCGCCGACGTCATCTACACGGAGAACTCTCAGGCCCTGCAATTCCTGCAAGGCAAACGCCTGTTGGCGCCGGTAGCTCCCTCGACGTTGTCCGGAGCCCCTTCCCGTTACAATTCGCCCGTCGGCGACTGGGTAGGGATCTCGGCCCGGGTGAGCGGCATCGTCTTCAACACCAGGCTTGTGTCAGCGAGCCAACTGCCCACCTCGGTCATGGGCCTGGCCGAGCCCAAATGGGCCGGAAAGCTGGGCATCGCCCCGAGCGAGACCGACTTCGAACCCATCATCACCTCGGTGGCCAGGACCTACGGGCACGCCGGCGCCCTGGCCTGGCTCAAGGCCTTGAGCAACAACGCCGCCGGCCACACATATCCCGATAACGAGACGCTCACCGCCGCCGTCAATCATGGCCAGGTCGCCCTGGCGGTTGTCAACCACTATTACTGGTACCGGTTGCGCTACGAGATCGGCCGCGCCCAGATGCACTCGCTTTTCACATATTTTTCGCCCCACGACCCCGGTTACGTCGTCGACGTCTCGGGGGCGGCGGTGCTACGGTCCAGCCGAGCTGCTGCTGCGGCGCAGAGGTTCCTGGCCTTTCTGGTGTCAAAAGCGGGCGAGGAGATCATCGCCCGCTCCCACTCCTACGAGTACCCCCTGGGCTCGGGAATGCTGACAGCGCAACCGCTGAGGCCGTTTGCGGACCTGAAGCCGGTGGCCCTCACGATCGCCCAACTCGGTGACGGCTCGTCCGCCATTGCCTTNNGTGCACCCGGGGCCGACTGCGCCCGGGGCCGGGGCCGGGCGCAGATCCCGGCGGCCGGTGGCACCCGTCCTGGTCCTGGCGGGCGTCCTCGTCGGCGTCGCCCTCCTGCTGCCGCTGGTCTTCCTGCTGGTGCAAGCGGCTCAGACGGGCGGGCACCTCCTGTCGGAACTGCTCTTTCGCCACTTGACGGCGGTCCTGCTGTGGAACACGGTGGCGCTGACGGCCGTCGTCACCGTCACCAGCGCCGTGATCGGCACCGCCGCCGCCTACGTCACCGAACGGACCGACGTCCCCGGCCGCCGGGTGCTGTCCGCTCTGCTCGTGCTGCCCGTGGCCGTCCCCGACTTCGTCATCGCCTGGGGCTGGGTATCGCTGGTCCCGTCCCTGCAGGGACTGGCGGGCGCCTCCCTGGTCCTGACGCTCGGCCTCTACCCCCTCGTGTACCTTCCGGTGGCGGCCAGCCTGCGCAGTGCCGACCCGGCCCAGGAGGAGGTGGCCCGAAGCTTGGGCCACGGGCCCCTGCGCACGTTCTGGTCGGTGACGCTCCGGCACGCCCGCTTGGCTCTGCTCGGCGGCTGCCTGCTGGTGGCTCTCTATTTACTGGCCGAGTACGGGGCTTTTTCGATCCTGCGCTACCAGACCTTCACGACCGAGATCTTCACCGAGTTCCAGATCGGCTTCAACACCCCGGCCGCCTCGGCCCTGTCGCTGGTGCTCGTCGCCCTGGGTGTCGCCGTCCTTTCGGGCGAGACCTTCTCGGCCCGATCAAGTCGACGTGGCCGCCCACAGGCCCGCGCCCGCGGCCTCACGCGGGCCCGGTTGGGAAGAGCCACCGTCCCCGTGGTGGCGGCGATGGCGGTGCTCATGGCCCTGGCCCTGGGGGTCCCGGTATGGGAAATCTGTTACTGGAGCGCCTCGGACCAGCGCACGGCGCTGCCGGCCGCCTCCTCCCTGGCCAGCGCGGCGTGGCATACTGCCCTGTACAGCGGGAGCGCCGCCGCCGTCGCCACCGTGACCGCTCTGCCTGTCGCCATTCTGGCCGTCCGGCACCGGGGCCACCTGGCTGTAGCCCTGGAACGGACCTGCTTGCTCGTCCAGGCCCTGCCCGGCCTGGTCGTGGCCCTGGCGCTGGTGTTTTTTGCCGTTCGCTACGCCCGCTTCAGCTACCAGAGCGCGCCCCTGCTGGTAGCCGCGTATGCGGTGATGTTCTTTCCCCGGGCGCTGGTGGCGGTCCAGGCGTCGGTGGCCCGGGTGCCGGTGGCGCTGGAAGAAGTTGCCCGCAGTCTGGGTCGCAAACCGCGGGCGGTGCTCGTCAGGGTCACGCTGCCGCTCGTGCTGCCCGGGCTTTTGGCAGCCTTTTTCCTCGTGTTCCTGACCGCGGTGACCGAACTGACGGCCACGTTGGTGCTCGTCCCCACCGGGGTGCAGACCCTCGCCACCCAGTTTTGGGCTTATTCCAACGAGTTTTCCTACGGCGCCGCCGCCCCTTTCGCGGCCGCCATGCTCGGCGTGGCCGTCGTACCGACCTACTTGCTCGGGCGCTGGTTCGACCGCCTGCCCTCCCGGGCCGTCCCTATTACCTGATGACCAGCTACCTGATGAGCACCTACCTGATGAGCACATGACCAGGGTCGTCGTCTCCGGGTTGCGGAAGTCCTTCGGCCCTCACGTTGTCCTCGACGGCCTCGACCTGGAAGTAGCCGAGGGATCGCTCACGGCCGTGCTCGGCCCGTCCGGCAGCGGCAAGACGACTTTGCTGCGCATCCTGGCCGGCTTCGAACGGGCCGGTTCAGGGTCGGTGACCCTCGGGGGGACATTGGTCGAAGGCGGTCGCACCCACGTCCCGCCCGAGTCCCGCCGGATCGGGTACGTCCCCCAGGACGGGGCACTCTTTCCTCATCTGGACGCCACCGCCAACGTCGCCTTCGGGCTGTCCCGCCGGGAACGAAAAGACCGACCCGTAAGGCAACTTTTGGCGCTGGTGGGGCTGGCGGGGGCGGGCCACCTCTATCCCCACCAGCTATCGGGAGGCATGCAGCAACGGGTCGCACTGGCCCGGGCCCTGGCCATCCAGCCCGCCCTCGTCCTGCTGGACGAGCCGTTCTCCTCCCTCGATGCCGCCCTGCGGGCCGGCGTGCGCGCCGACGTCGCCCGCGTTCTGGCCGAAACGGGGACCACGGCGGTCCTGGTGACCCACGACCAGGACGAAGCCCTCTCCCTGGCCGACCGGGTGGCGGTCCTGCGCCAGGGCCGGGTGGCGCAATGGGCCGCCCCGGAAGAACTCTACGCCGACCCGCTCGACCCCCCCCTGGCCCGTTTCGTGGGCGACGCCAACATCCTGGAAGGCACCGTCCAGGACGGCATGGCGATGACGGTGCTGGGCCCTTTGCACATTGCCCCGAGGACGCCCGCCCTGGCGGAGCACCTCCCGGTGTTGGTCCTGGTCCGGCCCGAGCAGGTGCAACTCGGCACCGCCCCCGGCGTGTTCCCGGGGCCCGCGGGCCGGGTCACCGAGTGCAGGTATTTCGGCCACGACATGCTGGTCACGGTCGAGACGGGCCCAGCCGGGCAGCCCTGGTCAGTGCAAGCCCGCCTGATCGGCCGCGCCCGCCTCGGGGCTGGGAGCCCCGTCTGGGTGTCGGTCGACGGGCCGGTCAAGGCCTGGCCGGCCTGAAGCACCCAGCCGGCCGGCCCGGTTTTCAGCTCCGGGCGGTCAGCCCAAGCCGACGAGCACTTCCTCCCGCAGGAGCCGCAACGCCGCCATGTCGAAGGGGTGGCCGACGGCGAACACGAAGTGGCTTATGCCTAGGTCGAGGTAACGGCTCAGGCATCCCGCCACCTCGGCCGGGTCGCCGATCACCCAACTGGCGCGGTCGGCTTCGAGGTCGACCGTGTTCTTGGCCGCGATGCGGGCGGCAAGGGCTTCGGCTTCGGCATGGGACCGGGCCACCGCCACGGTGGGGTGGACAGAGAGCTCGATCTCGGCCGGGTCCCGGCCGATTTCGGCGCAGAACTGCTGAAGCTTCTCCTTCCGGTCGGCGCATTTCTCGGGGGAGCCGATCATGTTGAAACGGTTCGCGTGCTTGGCCGCGATCCTGACCGACGCCAGGCCCATGCCCCCGATGGTGATGGGCGGGTGGGGGTTTTGGACGGGCTTGGGCTCGCACGGAGCGTCCTCGACGCGATAGTAGCGGCCGTGAAAGCTGGCCCGGGGCTCGGTCCAGAGCAGCTTCACGATCTCGAGCGCCTCGTCCAAACGGGCATTGCGTTCGGCCAGGGGCGGGAAATCGAACCCGTAAGCCTTGAACTCACGTTCCGCCCAGGCCGCCCCGAGGGAGAAATCGAGCCTGCCCCCACTGATCTCGTCGACCTGGGCCGCGGCCTTGGCCAGCGTGGCCGGGCCCCGGTAGAGGACGCCGTTGACGAGCGCGCCGATCCGCACCCGCTCGGTCAGCAGAGCCAGGGCCGACAGCGTCGTCAGCGTCTCGAAGCAGGGGCCGTCGTCAGCGCCGGAGAACGGCAGGAGGTGGTCGAAGGTCCACACCGACCCATAGCCCAGCTTTTCGACGGCCTGCACGGCCGCGGCGTACTCGGCCCAGCTGGTGCGTTGGGCCTGCAGTTGTACCCCAAAGTGCAGCGGGCGTTCACGCGATTGCATCAGCTCCGGCTCCTTGCTCGCCTATCGAGGGACCTCCCCGGTAGCCAACCTTAGAACGTAGAGGGCCCGGTCAGCCCGGCCGAGCCGGATCTTCGGCCCCCGCCTCGCGGAAACCCTTGTGCCGGAGCAGGCACGAATCGCACGTCCCGCACGGCCGGTCGTCCGGGCCCGGGTCGTAACAGCTGTGGGTGAGCCCGTAGTCCACTCCCAGCTCCAGCCCACGCCGGATGATCCCGGCCTTGGTCAAGCTCGAGAGAGGGGCGTGGATCCTCACCTGGTGGCGGCCCTCGACAGCGGCCTTGGTGGCCAGGTTGGCCATGGCCTCGAAAGCCGTTATGAACTCGGGCCGGCAGTCCGGGTAGCCGCTGTAGTCGAGCGCGTTGACGCCGATGAAGATGTCGCCCGCGCCCAGCGTCTCGGCCCAGGCCAGGGCAAAGGACAGGAATATAGTGTTGCGTGCCGGCACATAGGTGACCGGTATATCGGGGCCTATTTGGTCGGCCCGCTGGTGGTGGGGGACAGCCAGGTCGCTCGTCAGGGCTGAGCCCCCGAACTGGCGCAGGTCGATCTCCAT
>PMLI01000179.1:6286-6476 GCA_003158835.1 Acidimicrobiaceae bacterium | reverse complement strand
CGCGGGCGATCTCCTCGGCCACGTAGAACACGTAAGTGACGTCGCACGCCGGGCCCGGGACGGTGGCGGCCAGGTCCAGCATCACGGCCAAGCCGCCCTTCATGTCAGTCGACCCCAGGCCCCAAAGAGTGTCCCCCTCGGCCCGGGGCAGCTCGTTGCCCTGGGCCGGCACGGTGTCGAGGTGACCGGC
>PMLI01000179.1:5928-6271 GCA_003158835.1 Acidimicrobiaceae bacterium | reverse complement strand
GCCACGAGCTCGGCCGTGGCCTGCAGCAAATCGGTCACCGCGCCGGGACCTGGGGCACGTCATGGGGCCGGCCCCGGTCCGGGTAAGGCACCGTCACACGCTCACCCCGTGCTCGCGCAGCATGTCCTCCAGCTGCGCGGTCGAATGCCGCTGGCCCTCCTCTAACCGGCGGACGATGAGAATGCACGGCAGGCCGAACGTGCCCCCGGCGAACTCCCGCGGGCGGGTGGCTCCCACGCCCACGCACCAGGGAGGGACGACGCCGCGGGAAAGTTCCTCACCGGTGGCGGCGTCGATCACGGGGATGCCCGGGTTGAGGATGCACCCTTCGCCCAAGACCGCC
>PMLI01000179.1:0-5900 GCA_003158835.1 Acidimicrobiaceae bacterium | reverse complement strand
AGGCGCCGATGTTGACGTAGCTCGGCATCAGCACCACCCCCCGGCCGATGAAGCTCCCCCACCGGGCCGACGCCCCGGGCACGACGCGGACACCGGCTTGTTTGAAGCCCCGCTTCAGCGGCAGCCGGTCGGCGTACTCGAACGGCCCCAGCTCGGTGACCTCTATGGCCGAGACCTTGAACAGGAGCAGCACCGCCCGCTTCAGCCACTCGTGGACGACCACAGCTCCGTCGAAGCCCAGTTCGGCGACGCGGGCCTCGCCCGTGTCCAACAACCCCACCGCGGCCCGGACGACTGCGGCCTCCGTCGCCGAACCGGGGCCGAGGGTTTCACGTCGTTGCCAGAGGGCCTCGATCTCGCTTCGCAGTTCGCGGTGCTGTTCCACAAGTGGCGGATGTTAGCCCGAAGTGGCGGGACCGAGGCGGCTGGCAACAAGCTCGAGCCGCTCCATCGGGGCCACCGCAGCCACCCTCACGTACCCGGCCCCGGCCGGCCCGTAGAACTCGCCCGGCGACACGATGAGCCCGCCCTGGGCGGCCAGGCGGCCCGCCAACCCCCAGGCGTCCCCGTCCGGGGCGGGTGCCCAGAGGTATATCCCGCCCTCGGGCAGGGGTGCCTCCACCCCGGCCAGGGCCAGGATCTGCCTCAAGCGGGCCAGACGCTCCCGGTACCTCTCCCGCTGGGCGTCGGCGTGCTGCTGGTCGGCCAGAGCGGCGGCGCCGGCCCGCTGGGCCGCTCCCGGGACCATGAAACCGGCGTGCTGGCGGACTTCACGGAGGAACTGCACCACCTCGGGGTCGCCCGCGTACCAGCCGAANNCCCCCCTTTCCCGCCCCCAGGCGGCCGCCGCGGCCAGGTCGTCCAGGGCGCCGGCCGGGTTCCCGGGGCTGTTCACCCACAGGACGAGCGCCCGCTGCGCGTCGGCTTCGCTCACCGCGTCGGGCGTCAGGCGCAGGCGGAAGTTTTGGTCCACCGGCACGGGCACGGCCCGCAGTCCCCCGAGCCGCGCCCCCATCTCGTAGGTCGGGTAGGACAGGGCCGGGTACAGGACCGTGTCCCGGGACGGGTCGCGCAGGTGCAGCCACGACGGCAGCCCCGCCACAAGTTCCTTGGTCCCGATGCACAGGGCGAGCCCACCGGGGCTCACGCTCACGCCCAATCGCCGGCTCATCCACTCCGCCGCCGCCGCCCGGGCCGACCGCGACCCGGCCGAAGAGGGGTAGCCGCGTGTCGCGCCCCCTTCGTCGGCGCTGGCCAACGCGGCCAAGACGGCTGGGCTCGGTGGGTCGCACGGGCTCCCCACCGACAGATCCACCATGCCAGCTTCGAGGCCCTGGGCTATGTCGCGCAGCGGGTTGAGGCGCTCGTAGGGATAAGGCGGGGGNNTCTTCACCGGTCTCGTCTTCACCGTTCCGAGCGTCAGCGGTGCCGGCGTCAGCGGTGCCGGCATCAGCGGTGCCGGCATCAGCGCCAGCGGGGCCACCAGTCAGGAACGGGACGAACTGGGCCAGAGCGGCGCTGGCCAGCCTGGCCCTGACCGTCATCGCCTGGTCGCCCTCACTCGTGCTCAGTACCTCGCCTTCCCGGTGCAGAGCAGCCAGTATGTCGCCCCGGCTGTACGGCACGCACAACTCGACCACGTGGCTGGCCCGCCGGAGATGGCTCGCCATCGCCTCCAGGAGGGCCTCGGTGCCCTGGCCGGTCGTCGCCGATATCACGACCGCGCCCGGGTGGCGAGCGGCCAGCATCCCGGCCTCGTCGGGGGCTAGGTCGGCCTTGTTGAAGACCAACAACTCGGGTATGTCGCCCGCACCTATCTCGCCCAGCACCAAGCGCACGGCGTCCATCTGGTCCTCGGGCCCGGGGGCCGAGCTGTCGACCAGGTGCACGAGGAGATCGGCTTCGTTGACTACCTCTAGAGTGCTGCGGAAAGCCTCTACGAGCTGGTGAGGGAGCTTGCGCACAAAACCCACCGTGTCGGACACCAGGACGGGCTCGCCCCCCGGCAGGGCAAAGCGGCGGGTGCGGGGATCCAGGGTGGCGAACAGCCTCTCATCGGCCACCACACCCGCCCCCGTCAACAGGTTGAGCAGCGTCGACTTACCGGCATTGGTGTAGCCGACCAGGGACACCGATGCCAGGCGGCTGCGGCGCCGGCCCTGGCGCTGGAGGCGGCGCCGGCGGGCCAGTTGGGCCAGTTCCGACTCCAGCTTGTGGGCCCGGCTCACCAGACGGCGCCGGTCGACCTCGAGTTGCGTCTCGCCCGGGCCCCGGGTGCCGATGCGGCCCGCCTGCTGGGACAAGGCCACGCCGCGCCCGCGCAGGCGGGGCAGGCGGTACTGAAGCTGCGCCAGCTCGACCTGGGCCTTGCCTTCCTGGGTCCTGGCGTTTTGGGCGAAGATGTCCAGGATGACGGCGGTGCGGTCGATGGCCGTCCTCCCCAGGATCTTTTCCAGGTTGCGGGACTGCGCCGGGGACAGCTCGTCGTCGAAGACCACGGTGTCGGCGTCCATCGACTCCGAGACCATCCGCACGTCTTCGGCCTTGCCCCGTCCTATGTAAGTGGCGGGGTCGGGACGGTCCCGGCGCTGGTGGACGCGGGCGACCACATCCGCGCCGGCCGTCGACACCAGCAGCGCCAGCTCGTCCAGGTGACGCTCGGTCTCGGCTTCGGGCGCGATGCCATGCCATACGTGGTCACCGCTGGGGAGGGTGACGCCCACCAGGACGATCTTTTCTCTGAAGGCCCGCTCGATGAGGCTCATCGCGGCTCCTCCCACGAGCACGTACCCACCCGCCGGCTGGGCCCGCTCAGCACGGCCGCCCCGTCGGCCCGCAGCTCGACCTCGGCCGCTCCCCCGGGCTGGTTGACCGTCACCTTGGCACCCACCCGGCCCCAGTGGTGCAAGGCGGCAGCGGCCGCCACCGAGCCCGTGCCACAGGCCCGCGTCTCGCCCACACCCCGCTCCCACACCCGCATCGTCAGCTCGTCCCGCCCCGGGCCGAGGGCCACGAACTCGACGTTGACGCCTCCCGTCGCCGCCCCCACCTCCCGGCTCAGAGCGGGGCCGAGGACGGCCACGTCCACCGTCTCGGGGCTGGGGCCGAGCACCACCAGGTGGGGGTTGCCCACATTGACAAGGAGCTGGCCGTGGCCGACGTTACAGCGCTCGGCGGGCCCGGCGACCTCCGGCGTCCCCATCTCGGTGGCGGCCCACATCCAGCCGTCGTCGAAGGCCCGGACGTACACCATGCGCCGCCCCGCCGGGGTCAGCACACCTAAGCTGTCGCCCGGCCCCGCCCGCACCGCCCCGGCGTCGATGACGGCGTGTACCAGGCAGCGCAAACCGTTGCCGCTCATCTCGGCCGCGCTGCCGTCGGCGTTGCGCAGATCGAAGGTGAGCTCGGCGCCCGAGCCGGCCGGCGCCGAGGCGGCCCGCACCAGGCCGTCAGCCCCGAACCCGAGGTGCCGGTCGCACACCGCCCGCGCCAGTTCGGCCCCGCTGGGGCGCGAGCCGTCCATGTCCACCAGGACCAGGAAGTCGTTGCCCAGGCCTTGGTACTTGGCCAGGGCGATGCCGCCCCGCGCCCGGGGCGCCGGGCGCGGGGCAGGCACTTTGGCGCCGGCAGGCCCCGTCATGCTCTCCAGTCTCCCAGTAGCGCCGCCAGTACCGCCAGGGGGTTTTCGGGCGCCCCGAACCAGCGCACGCGCGGGTCTCGGCGCCACCACATCCGCTGCCGGCGCGAGAACCGGCGCGTCCGGCGGCCTGCTTGGGCCACGGCGTCCTCCAACGCGGTGCCGTCCTCCACGTGCGCCAGAAGCTCCCGGTACCCCAGGGCTTGGCGGGCGGTTCGCGACAGACCGCCCGGGCGCCCCGCCAGCGCCCGCACTTCTTCCAAGAACCCGGCGTCCATCATGGCCGCCAGGCGGGTATCGATACGCCGGGCCAGGACCGCCCGGGGCAGCCACACGCCCGCCAGGCGCCACCGGGTCGGGGGGAAGGCGTCCACTCCGGGGCCGAAGCTCGAGAACGGGCGCCCGCTCCCCAGCGTCACCTCGAGGGCGCGCAGCACCCGGCGGCGGTTACCCGGCTCCACCCGGGCCGCCCCCGCCGGGTCCAGGTCCTCGAGCCGGCGGTACAACGCCGCCGTACCCGGTTCCTCGTCCAGTTCGTGCCACAGGCTCGGCCACCGGCCCGGGACGGCAAAGTCGTCGATGAGAGCGTGGAGATAAAGACCGGTGCCCCCCACGAAAAGGGCCCGGCGGCCTCGGACCTCGATCGCGGCCATGGCCCGGCGGGCTTGCGCCGTGAAGCGGACCACGTCCCACTCGTCCCCCGGGTCGGCCACGTCGATCAGGTGATGTACGATGCCGCCCCGCTCGGCCTGCGTCGCCTTGGCCGTACCGATGTCCATTTCCCGGTAAACCTGCATGGAATCGGCGCTCACGATCTCGACGTCACCGAGTTCTTGGGCCGCCAGCACGGCCAGGGCCGACTTCCCGGACGCGGTGGGGCCCACCAACGCAAGCGGCCCGGGGGCCACGGGACAGCTCAGTTGGCCATCACGGGTATGAGCTCCCGATGGCGGGGCTGGGCGATGACCCGTTCCAACCTGGCTTTGAGGAAATGGGGAGCGGCGTGCTCGATAACCGCCTCGACGACCATACCGGCCCGGAGGCCCCCGCCCTCCAGATGGGCGAGCTTGTTCTGCCTCGTACGACCAGAGAACACGGTGGGGCCGCCCTTTTTGGCCGGCCCCTCGACGAGGACTTCCTCGGTGAGGCCCACCCGCGCCTGGTGGCGCCTCAGGGCGCTGCGCTCCACCACGGCGCGCAGACGCTCGAACCGCTCCGCCACGACTTCGGGCGGCACGAAGTCCTCCGTGCGGGCCGCCGCCTCCGTGCCCGGGCGGGGAGAGAATATGAACGTGTAGGCGCTGTCGTACTCGACCTCGGCCGCCACTTCCAGGGTGCGCTCGAAGTCCGGCTCGTCCTCGCCCGGGAACCCGACGATTATGTCGGTCGTGACCGCGAGATCGGGCACGGCCGCCCGCGCCGCCCGCAACCGCTCGAGGTAGCGCTCCGCCGTGTACCCCCGCCGCATGAGCGCCAGGACCCGGTCGCTCCCCGACTGCAGAGGCAGGTGCAAGTGCGGGCAGACGGCCTTTTCGGTCGCCATCGCCTCTATGGTCTCGGGCCGCAGGTCCTTCGGATGGGGGCTGGTAAAGCGGACGCGCTCGATCCCTTCCACTCTGGACACGGCTCGCAGCAGATCGGCGAAAAGCGGACGTGCCCGGGGGGCATTTGCGCTCGCCCATTCGTCGCCCGTCAGGTAGCGGTGGGCGCGCCAGTCATCCGAGGCGCGCGCCGCCAACGCCAGGTCCCGGCCGTAGGAGTTGACGTTCTGGCCGAGCAGGGTGATCTCGATGACGCCCTGAGCCACCAGTGCCTCGATCTCCGCGAGGATGGCGCCGGGGCGGCGGTCCATCTCCCTGNNGTCCCGGCCGTAGGAGTTGACGTTTTGCCCCAACAGCGTCACCTCGACGGTGCCCCGGGACGCCAGTTGCTCGACTTCGCCCACCAATTCCGAAAAGGGACGGCTTATCTCGCGGCCCCTGACCGACGGGACGATGCAAAAGGCGCACTTGTTGTCGCAACCCACCTGGACGGTGACCCCAGCTGCGAAGGGGAGCTCGCGCCGCACCGGCAGCGCCGAGGGGAACTCACCGGCCGCAGTCGGGGCCGATTCGAGGATTTCCACCAGCGGGCCCTCTTGCCGTGCCCGTTCCAGCAGGGCGGCGGCATGGCCCACATTGTGGGTGCCGAACACGGCGTCGACCCAGGGAGCCCGCTCCAGCACCTTGTCCCTGTCCTTTTGGGCCAGGCAGCCGCCCACGGC
>PMLI01000050.1 GCA_003158835.1 Acidimicrobiaceae bacterium | reverse complement strand
AGGCCTGACCGATGGTCTGCACGCCTTCCAGTTCGGACTCCGGGACGTCGATGCCGAAGCGTTCTTCGAGCGCCATGACCAGTTCGACCAGGTCCAAGCTGTCGGCGTCCAGGTCGTCGGCGAAGCGGGCCTCGGGGACGATCTTGGAGGGCTCTACCTGCAGGACCTCCACGGCGCATTGCTTGAAGACGTCGAAAGCCTCTTCGGGGCCCATCTGTGCTGCCATATCTCCATCTCCTCCATGTGCTCGCGATCCGGGATTGTCACAATCTAGTGGGGGCGGGTGGGGGCGTCGGGACTACCTCTCAGCGCACCGGGCCGCCACCCCAACGCCAGACCGCCGACGCCCAGGTCATGCCGGCGCCGAACCCGGCGAACAGCACGAGGTCGCCCTCCGCCAGGCGCCCGGAGTTGGCGGCATCGGTCAGGGCGATGGGGATGGAGGCCGAAGAGGTGTTGCCGGTGTGCTCGATCACAGACGCGACGCGCCCGGCCGGGATGCCCAGGCGCTCGGCCACTGCGTCCATTATCCGGACATTGGCCTGGTGGGGGACGAAGAGGGCGATCTCCGCCGCTCTCACCTTGGCCCGTTCGAGGCTTTTGGTGGCCGACTCGACGGTGACCCGGACCGCCTTGCGGAACACCTCCTGACCTCTCATAGTCATTCCCTGCCCGCCGTGGTCGGAGAAGAAGAGGGGCTGGAGGGAGCCGTCCACGCCGATGTCCCAGCCCAGGAGGGCGGGTTCGCCGGGGACCGCCTCCACGACGACAGCGCCGGCGCCGTCACCGAACAGGAAGGCGTTGGAGCGGTCCGCCCAGTTGGTGATGCGGGTCAAGGTTTCGGCCCCGATGAGCAGCACCCGCTCGGCGCCACTGGCGATGAAGCCGGCCGAGGTCACCAGGCCGTAAGTGAACCCGGCGCACGCCGCATTTATGTCCATGCCGCCACCCTTTATGGACAGGGCGTGGGCCAGCGGCGATGAGGTGGCGGGGACGAGCTGGTCGGGGCTGGTGGTGCACAGGACGAGCAGGTCGATGTCGGCCCCGGTGAGGCCGGCCACCTGCAGGGCGGAGCGGCCTGCCTCGGCCGCCAGCTGTGCCGTCGTGCCCATGCCCCCGGGCGGTGAGACGGGAGGCTTCGGGTTTACGAAGGGACCGTCGGCGGCACGGCGCTGGCGGATGCCGGTGCGCTCGTGTACCCACTCGTCGCCCGTGTCGAACAGGGTCATCATGTCCTGGTTGGTGACCACCGTGCTCGGAAGCGCGCTGCCCCAACCGGTTATCGCACAGCCGTGTTCAGGTCGCATTCGTGCGCTCCTTGTCAGCGGGCACGCAGCCACGCAATGGGTTGGCCCGGTTGGACTCTCTCGCCCGGGTGGGCGATGACGCCCATGAGCTCGCCCGCAAACGGGCTGCGCACCTCGGTGCCGGACACCAGACCGAGGAGGTCGCCGATCTCGACCAACGCACCGGGGGGCTCGGGCGAGGTGCCGGCCGGCCCGGACGCCACGTCGAAAATACCGGCGCAGGGACTGATGATCAGCCGCTCGGAAACGTACAACCGCTCACCTTGGTGGCCGTCGGGCGAACCGAGCAGGGCCGTTTCGCCGGTCAAGGTCGCCACCAGGGTGTCGAGGTCGTCGGGCACGGCGATGGCGACCGTCAGGGCTTCGGGCACCGTGGCCCGGACCAGGGCCGAGAGCGGCCCGCCCGGTCCGAGCTCGCATATGAGGCTGTCGCCGTCCCATTCGCCGGTGCGCATGATGGCGGCCAGGGACAGGACGCTCTGGCGCCAGCGCACCGGGCTGCGCAGCTGGGCGGACAGCAGCGACGGCCATTCGTCCCCGGCGTCGTGGGGGAGCGAGTCGACGTTGGCCACGACCGGCACGGCCAGCGGGTAGAACGTCGTGACCTCGAGAGCTTTGCGCAACCGGGCCTGGGCCGGGACCATCAGGGGGGTGTGGAAGGCGCCGCTGACCTTTACTTCGGCCGTGCGGACGGCGCCGAGCTCGACCGCCACC
Source organism: Acidimicrobiaceae bacterium (assembly GCA_003158835.1). Taxonomy (GTDB): domain Bacteria; phylum Actinomycetota; class Acidimicrobiia; order Acidimicrobiales; family Palsa-688; genus Fen-671. The sequence continues at coordinate 11,147 of PMLI01000050.1, read as the reverse complement.
TCGGCCGCCCGGTAGACGTCGGCCGGCCGGCCGGCGATGACGCATTCGCCCGGGGCGTTGGAATTGGCCAGCCACACGTCGCCGTCGGCCCGGCGGCAGGCGATACGGGCTCGCTCATCGTCGATGCCCGTTATGGCCAGCATGATCCCCGGGTTGTCGTCGGCCGCCTCTTGCATGGCCTCGCCTCTCTCGGCCACGAGGCGGACGGCGTCCTCGAAGCCCACGCCGCCCGCTGCCACCAGGGCCGTGTACTCGCCCAGGCTGTGCCCGGCGCAGGCGGTGGGCTCGATGCCCAGGCGTTCGACGGCGTCCAGGACCACCAGGCCCATGACGAAAGTGGCCAGCTGGGCGTTGCGGGTCTCGGTGAGCTCGCCGGCCTCCGCATCGAGCAGGAGGCGCTCGATGTCCCGGCCGGCCACGTGAGAGGCGTCCTGTACGACGTCCCAGGACGGATGGTCGCGCCACGACCGCCCCATCCCCGGTCTCTGGGACCCCTGCCCTGGAAAAACGAACGCCGGCACGGCGCGGCCCTCCTTCGGTCTTCCAACATTCTGACCCAGGCCCGAGGGTGAAGGTAACAATCGGGGGGTCACCGGGCCCCGAGGTCTCCCGGGCCGGGCACGATGGCGCTCCACCTGGTCGAGCCGACCCCTCCAGCCCGGCCCGGGCCGGGGCTCAGTCCTTCAGGTGCGCGATGGCCCGGGCCAGCTGGCGCACAGCCCGGCGGTTGCCTTCTCGCCATGCCATCTTGCAGGCTTGCTTGGTGGCTTCGTAGAGGCGCTTGACTCGCGACACGATGAACGAAAAGACGGCGACGACGATGACGGCCACCACAAGGTCACCGATCGTGCTCACGCGGAACTTCCCCGAAGACCAAAAGGCCGTCAGCACCAGCACCCAGCCCGCTCGCCAGAGAACCCAGCGCAGGCGTACCCACCTCCTCGCTGGCCGCATCCGCGCTGGCCGCCTCCGCGCTGGCCGCCCCCGCGCTGGCTGGTTGACGCCCGTCATGGTCCGACCCTAGTCTGCCCGGCGTCGCGCCGAAAAGGTTCATGCCCCCTGCACTGCGGGACCAGTTCCGTCAGGGAAAACCCGTCGCGGTTACTGTTGACAGAGCCCCACCATAAGAGCTTGTGGCTGCTGCAAGAGGGCAAAGTCTTTGATCATTCCTACCTCGCACCTCATCCCCTTCACTCTGGCGTCGCTTGCGATCATCGTCGTTCCGGGGCCAAGCGTGCTGTTCACTTTGGCAAGGGGCATCGCCTGGGGAAGGCTCGTGGCCGTCCTCACCGCGATCGGCAACGGCATCGGCATTCTGGTGCTTTCTGCGTTGGTGGCCGTTGGCCTCGGGCCCCTGCTGGCCCACTCCAAGCTCTTCACAACCGTCGTTGAACTGGCGGGTGGCCTCTATCTCCTCTGGCTGGGGGCCGACGCGTTGCGACACCGCCACGCGCATGCGGCGTCGATAACGAGCCCCGAGCCGACGAGGCCTCCCGTGCGACAGGTAGTCAGACAGGGCTTCGTCGTGGGCGGGTTCAACCCCAAGGCGCTGATCTTCTTCGTCGCCGTATTTCCTCACTTCATTGATCGCCCGTCGGGGAACCTGACGGTACAACTACTTGTACTGGGAGTCATTTTCGCGGTCCTTGCCGTGCTGTCGGACGGCACGTGGGGGATGGTCGCCGGGACAGCGCGACAGTGGTTGGCGGGGTCCTCTAGTCGGCTCGTGGCTCTCCGCATAATCGGAGGTCTCGTCATGATCGGGCTCGGCGTGCTGATCATCACGTCGGCCTTTGGCTCTTGAACGGGTCTCGCCGCAACCCCGGGGCGACCACCGCTGAACCTCTCCCGAAAATGTTGCGTCCGAGTGCGTGCGGGCGCTCAGCCGCTCGCGCGACCGCTTGGCGCCGCCCTGAAAGCGGCCAAGAAGGCCAAGACGGCCGCCGCCCACGGCCAGATCCGCGACTTGCAGCAGGCCTTGGAGGCCGCGGTAGGCCTCGCCGACCAGGCGACCGTGACGGCGCGGGACCTCCGCCAGGGGTGGGGTTTCGACGTGAGCGCGTGGTTCTCCTCTGGCGACTATGCCAAGGAGCTGCTGGCCGCGGCGGCCGAGGCCGGCGTGCAGGCGCTCGAGTCCGACGACCGGATCCTGTGCTTCCCGGCCATCGTGCAGGTCTCGGCGGCGGACGCCGCCGTGGTGGTCGACAAGGAAAAGGACCGCCGCGTGCGGCCGTCGGTCGTCGTGGCCCACCTGGCGGCCCTCCAGCAGCGGCCGCCCAACTTCAGGGCCGAGGCGTTCATCGAGACCCTGGCCTCGGCCTACGACCTGGTCGTGGCCAGCAAGCGCCTGCGGGCGGGCGCTCCGGCCAAGCTGGTCGACGTGCACAAGGTCCTCACCCTCCTCCCTGGAGCGGCGCGCGACTACACCCCCCAGGAGTTCGCCCGGGACCTCTACCTGCTCGACCAGAAGGGCGTCGTGGACACGAAGGACGGGCGGCGGATGAGCCTGCCGGCGAGCGCATTGACAAGGGGCGGCGGGGTGCTGACCACCGTCGCCCGCAGCGGGCAGACCAAGGTCTATGCGGGCATCGCCTTCACGGAGCGGGCGAAGTGATCCCGGTCGAGGACTACGTCGCCTTCTTGGAACGCGACTACCTCCACGGCTACGTGGACGCGGGCGGGGCGGCCCTCAAGTTCGTGGTGCCCCCCGAGGACGCCTCGGCCGCCGTCTTTATGGAAAGGTTCGCCGCCGCCGCGAGCAGCGCCGGGTTCGTGGTCGCCAACGTCGCCGCGGCCGAGGCGCGTGTCCATTTGCTCGAGCAGGTCTTCTTCGAGGTGGCCCGGCAAGTGGACTGGGACGCCCTCGCCAGGGTCGCCACGAGGGCGGCGCTGGCCACCGCCGGCTACCCGGCGCCCGACGAGCGTGTCGCCCTCGACGCCTTGGCCTCCCACTACGGCCTAGAACCGCGGGAGCTGAAGCGTGACGTCGACCGGCAGCTCCAACAGCAGGTCCACCGTGATTACGCCATGGTCCAGGAGTTCCGCACGGCCATGCTGCGGCTGTGCCAGGCCCAGCTCCGCAGCGGCCAGGTGGTGGACGCCGAGCACGCCGCGGTGCTCGACTGGCTCCGGGGCGACCTCCGCCAGATCTCGGTCCTGAAGTCGGCTCTGATCTTCCGCCGCATCGGCCGCCACAACGCCCGCCATTTGCTGTTTTCCCTTGCCCACTGGCTGGCGGTGAACGACCGTGCCGGTCTCGCGCTCGTCCTCGACATCCGCCGGCTTGGCTTCGCCCGCCGTCCCAGCCCCGAGGAGCGCCACGGCCACTATTACACCAAGGCTGCCCTCCTGGACGCGTACGAGGTGTTCCGCCAGCTCGTGGACAACACCGACGAGATGGCCAACTGCATGGTCGTCGTCGTGGGGTCGCCGGCTTTCCTCTCGGACACGCCGCGGGGCCTTGACGCCTACCAGGCGCTCAAGCTGCGTATCTTCGACGAGGTGCGAGACGTCAAGCGGGACAACCCGTATTCGTCGCTCGTCAGGTTGGGGACGGCGTGAGCGGCCCGCCGGTGGTTGAGCGCCGCCGGGCACTGGAGGCGCTGCGGGCCGGCGTGCCCAACCGCGACGCGGTGGCGGTGCTGGGCAGTATGCAAAGGGGCGTCGAGGACCGCTTCAGCCAGTTGACGGCCGCGGTGCGGGCGCTGCCCGACGGCCCGGCGCCGGGCGGGATGCTGGTCGGGGGCGGCTTCGGGACCGGCAAGAGCCACGTCTTGGAGCACTTGGCGCACGTCGCGCTGTCGGAGGGCTTCGTCGTCTCCAAAGTGGTGATCTCCAAGGAGACGCCGCTCCACGACCCGGCCAAGGTCTACCGGGCGGCCATCGAACAAGCCAAGGTCCCCGGCCGGCCCGGCTCGGCCATCGACGAGATCGCTGCCGGGCTGCAAGAGGATTCCCCTCGTTATGCCGAGCTCTACCGATGGGCGCACCAGGAGCACAGCCCGGTGGACAGCCGGTTCGCGGCCACGTTGTTCCTCCACGACTACGGGCGGGGCGACGAGGAGTTCACCGACCGGATCGTGCGTTTCTGGGCCGGCGACCCGCTGCCGGTGGCCGACCTGCGCCGGCGGCTGAAGGAGGCGGGGGCGGCGAGCGTCATGCCGGCCGGCAGCCCGATCGGCTCCGGCNNCGAGGTGGCCCGGTGGGTGCGCGGCGACCGCGAGGACCCGGAGGCGCCGCTGTGCGCCGTGCTCACGACGGTCGACGACTTCGAGACGCAAGTCCTCGTCGGCAAAAACGACAACGAGCTCATCGGCAAGCGCCTTCGCGCCAAGGGGACGGTCGAGGACGAGCTGCTGGCCGGACAGGCCGAAGCNNGATCGAGCGGGAGCAGGTGCAGCTCCAGCCACCCGGGCGCGAGGAGCTGGACCGCACCTACACCCAGCTCAAGCAGATCCACGCCGAGGCCTACGGCTGGGCCCCGCCAGACGTCCCAGGCCTCGAGCGGCTGCCGTCCAACCGCATGCGCCAGTACGTGCGGGCTTGGATCAACGAGTGGGACCTACGCCGGCTCGACCCCGACTACCAGCCCGAAATCACAGTCGCCGGGCTCGGCGTGGACCTCAGCGCCGACAGCGACCTAGAGGGCGACGACGAGTAGGGCCGAGCGGTGCTGGCGGACGACATCGCCGCCGCGCTGGTGTCGGCCGCCTCGCCCGCCCACGGCCTGACCGCCGCCGAGTTGGCTGACCAGATCGGCGCGCCAGTCCGGGAGGTGTCGTTCGCCCTGTTCGCCAGCCACGGCCGCTTCCGCCGTGATGCCGGCTCCCCGCAACGGTGGCGGCTGGCGCCGCGTTCGAGGCCGGGGCCGCCGGCCCAGCGAGCGCCGGTGTCTCGAACGCCGGCTCCNNGGCTCCGCCACCGTTGCGCGCCCCCCCGTCGGCTTCCCTCGGCCTGTACGCCTGGCAAAGGGACGCGCTCAGGGCTTGGGAGGAGCACGGTTGCCAGGGAGTCATCGAGGCGGTGACGGGTACCGGCAAGACCATGGTCGGGATTGCGGCTGCCCTCGACGAGCTCGCCCGCCGGGGCCAGGTGGTCGTGCTCGTCCCGACCATCGAGCTGCAGCACCAGTGGTTCGCCCAGCTCGAGCGGCGCCTGCCATCGCTCGGGCAGGCGGGGCGGATGGGTGCCGGGGCGGGCAATTCCCTCGTGACCCACGATGTCTTGGTGGCGGTAGTCAACAGCGCCCGGGCCGGCGACGTGCGGCCGATCCGCCAGGGTGGGCTGCTCGTCGCTGATGAGTGCCATCGCTACGGCAGTGCTGTCAACCACCTGGCGCTCGACCCCCGCTTCGGTCGCCGGCTTGGCCTCAGCGCCACCTACGCTCGCGAGGACGACGGCAACCTGGCCTGGCTCGACCCCTACTTCGGCCGCACCTGCTTCCGGCTCGGCTACGAACGGGCGGTGGCGGACGGTATAGTCGCCCGCTTCACCGTGGCCCTGGTCGGGGTGCAGTTCTCGCCCGGCGAGGAGGCCCTCTACCGCCAGCTGACCGGGCGGATGGCGGCCCACCGGGCGGCACTGGTCGAGCTGTACGGGGTGCCCGACGAGCCCTTCGAGGAGTTCATGCGGGCGTTGGCGGTGCTGGCCGACAGCGAGGGCGCCGGGAGCGGGGCGGCGCGGGCGTACCGCACAGCGATGCTCGAGCGCCGCCGGCTCCTCGCCGACACGAGCGCCAAGGACTCGGCTCTCAGTCGACTCGCCCCGGCTGTGAGAGCCGCAGACCGCGCGATCGTCTTCACCCAGAGCATCGACGCGGCGGAGCGAGCCCGCGTCGTGCTTTCTCGGTGCGGCCTGCGCGCGGCTGCGATGCACTCGGAGCTCGCCGCCCGGGACCGGCGGGAGGTGCTGGGCCGCTTCGCGGGCGGCGAGCTGGACGTGCTCGCCGCTCCCCGGGTCCTGGATGAAGGCATCGACGTCCCCGCCGCGGACTTGGCCGTGATCGTCGGTGCCAGCCGTTCCCGCCGGCAGATGGTCCAGCGCATGGGCCGGGTCCTGCGCCGCAAGCCCGACGGCCGCCTCGCACGCTTCGCCGTGGTCTTCGTCGAGGGGACGGTCGAAGACCCCGCGTACGGTGCCCACGAGGCCTTTCTCAGGGAGGTCGTCGACGTCGCCGAGAGCGTTTCGTGCTTCCCGGCCGCGGTCGCCGCCGGGCAAGCCGGTGCGCTACTCGCGGCCCTCGAGCCGTGAGGCGAAGACCACGACTCCTCCCGGCTCGCTTGTCAGGCACTTGGGGAGACTGACACCTGCGGGCACGGGCCTCCCGGCAGACCTTGACTACCCCGTTCGCCCTCACCAGGGCTTATCCTCGTCGGCGGACGTCTCGAGTAGGCGGGTGGGGCTTCTGAGCAGCCAGTATGAGAGTACACGCGCCGCGCCGAGCCAACCCTCTTCTCCCTGGGGTGCGTGGTCCGCTCAGCGGCGGGGCGCGATGAAAGCCTGGGCGGGTGTCGTGCAGTGGCTCGACTACAAGGAACGGATCGGCGCGTCCGCAACCGTGGGCTTGCCGGGCCGAGATGACGGCTCTTGGCTGTGACCGCCGCGATCTCTTGGCGCACCCGGTCGGTACGCATTGTCTTGACGCCGACGGCAGCGGCTGTGCGACCGCGGAGCTGCTCGAACGGCGCCACCGTCGCCAGGAGGGCCATGGCGCTTTCTGCCATGCCGAAACCTGACCAGGCGATCGAGCGAGGCCCGGACGTTGAGCACAGCGCGCAGCACCTGGTGGTGGTGGACCACGCCGGCTTGAGTCATGCCCTCGGCGCGCCAGCGAGCGTAGACCTGGTCGATATCGCGCGCACCAAGGGCCGACAGTGCCGGCCAGCGTTGCCCGGGCGGCCCGGATGCTAGCGCCCTGTTCAGGGCGCGGCGCCACGAAGGTCCGAACGGCCTGGCGCCTGGTTGCCTTGTCGTAGTATCGGAACTCGTAATGCCCCGCCGACCGCTCCCTGATCGATCCAGCGCCCTTCTTCCGGTTGCTGCCCAGCTGTGGCATGGCTACATCCTCACGGCTCCAGTGCCCGGTTTAGGGCAAAACTAGGGCAAGGGGCGATTGTGGGGGCCTTCGGAGAGTGGGCGGTTGAGCAAAACTCCAGCTAGGGCGCGTGGAGGAATGGCAGACACGATGGACTCAAAATCCATTGGCCGCAAGGCCGTGAGGGTTCAAGTCCCTCCGCGCCCACCCTTTCTTGGCTGCAAACGCCCTGGTCAGAGTGTTGCCTGGACGTCCTAGGATCGCCGGGGGGCGCGTACGGGCGCGGGAGATCCGGGCAATATCGGTGAGATGGGAAACCTCATGTGCGTCAGTGGCGTGCCAACGGTCACCGAGGGGCCGAACGTTCTGCCGCGACTCCGAGTGCCTGAGGACCTTCGCGTAGCCGTCGCTCGGGCGCGGCGGTCCAACCGAACTGGAAGAACCCGAACAGGGCCCGCCGAGAGACGGACCGGTGTTCGGTGCGACGTTCTGTCTCTGCAACCTCGGGCGCCCAGTCACTCGGCTCGTAGGAGCAGCCCGGTCGGCGTGCGGGCTGCGGTGCGTCCGGGGAGGGCGGCCACGAGGTTGGCGAACACGAGGGCGCCGAGCGCGACCAGTGACACAGACAGGGCAGGCGTGGTGGGGTCGGGCACGGCCGAGAGGTTGTGGGCGAACAGGATCCAGAGCTGGTGCCCGACGACGATGCCGAGAGGCGTCCCCACCACGACGCCGATGACGGCGGCGGCGGTTGATTGCCAGGCGATGGCCGCCGATAGCTGCCTTCGGGTGAACCCGAGCGTCTTGAGCAGGGCTAGGTCGTGGCGCCGGCGGCGGACCGAGGCGGTGAGGGTGAGGCCGCGGGCGAGAACCGCCCCGACGGCGAGCCCCGCGGCCAGGACTAGCGGAGTGGCCCCGATGGTGCGGTAGTTGACGATCTGGGCCGGGCGCTCGACTCCGTCGACGGTGACGCCGTCGTTGCCCGCAGCCCGGGGGTCGGCGTTGATGGCCTTGTTGGCGGCGGCGGCGATGCGCTGGAGGTCAGCCAGGCCGTTCGAGGCGCTCACGCCTTTGGCCAGCCGCACGAACACGTACTGGGGGCCATTGAGGATGGGGTCCGGGCCCGTCTTGATGCGCTGCCACGCCGGCGGTTCGACCGCGCTAGAGACCAGGGCCCCGGTGCCCATGGAGGGGTGGCTGGCGATGATGCTCGAGTAGCCGATGGCGGGGAAGGTGGCGGTCCCCACCACCACCAGGGGCGTAGGCGGGATATAGAAAGGTGCGCTCCTCGGGGTCCCCTCGCTGAGGTAGACGGTGTCGCCGACGTGCTTGTCCAGCTCGGCCAGGGTGGCCGAGCCCAGCACGATCTCGTTGTCAGCGTCCAGGCCGTGCCCCGACAGGACGGGCGGGCCCACCCGGGCGTGCGGGCTGGCCACGACACTGGGCACGAACTGCCCATCGATCTGGAAAGGGACCAGGTCGGCGCCGGACCAGGCGGCCACGTCGTGGTCGTGGTCGAGCGTCCTCAGCGCTTGTGGCGGCACGTCGTTAGTCGTATCGAACATGTAATCCCAGTTCCACCCGTATAGCGGTGGGTGCGACACCAGCGTGCTCAGACTGGCGGCAAAGGTGAGGGCGGACACCGCTACCCCCACCGCTACTACGGTGCCCACCAGGGCTGAGCGCACGGGCACCGACGTGCGGCCTTGTCCCGGTTCGAGAGCGAAACGCACTCCGACTACCCCGGCCACGGGCATCCCCGCCGACTGCGCGCCGCGGGCCACACCGGACGTGCGAGCCATCGCCGGTCTCGCCCTCCGAGCGGCGCGATGCGGTGCCCTAATGAAGGCGAGCAGGGCGGCGGCAGCCCCGAGCGCTCCGACCAGGACGGCCACGCCCGTGCCGAGCACCGTCCAGTCGAAGGCGACGCCGCCGTCGGGGTAGACCTGGCGCACCGGGCCGAGCGGGGCGAGGGGCGACAACCCCACGGCCACCGCCGCCGCTAACAGCGAGCCGAGGACGACGGCGGCCAGCGCTCCGACCAGGCCATCCCCGGCGGCCAGCGCCGGCGCCGCCCCCAGGGCCCGCAGGGCCCGGCGGTCCTCGTCGTCCCCGCGCAGTTGTCGCGAGATGGCCTGCACGCCAATCAGCAAGGCGACGAGACCGGCGATGACCCCGAAGGCGCCGAAGGCGACCGACTCGGGTTTGAGCGCCAGTTCCACCTCGGTCACGACCCGTGACGTGGCGTTGAACACGAAGGCGGCTCCCGGCCGGCTGGCGTTGACAAATGCCTCTTCAACGGCGGGCACATCCCGCCAGCCGTGGTCGAGCTGAAGCCCGTACAGCGTGGGCGCGCCCGGAGCCAGCGTGACCCGGCCGCCCGGCGACACCGCGCTAAGAGCCCGGATCAACGCCGGGCTAAAGATGAGGAAGCCGGAGGTGCCGTCGACGTCGTCCTCGACCACCTGGCGGTTCAGCACGACGATGCCCACCACCCGTATCTCCACCGGCAGGGCCGGCGCCACCCGGGGCGTCCCGAACGCTTTCGAACCGATCTGGCGCGCGGTGTAGTAACCCATGGGTAGCACCTGGCCGATATGCATCCCGGCAGTGGGCGTGGTCACCGCTTCGGGGGCCCGATCGGGGCGCGCCATGCGGCCCTCGATGACCGTGACCCGGTCCTGGTCGACCCACATGCCATCGTCGCTCCCGACGCCCTGGACGGGCGCCCCGCCACTGAGGTCGGGGCCCCCCCCCGTCGGGAAGGACAGGGATGATAGCGGGGGAGATGAGGGCTGCCACCCGCTTTACGTCCGGCAGGCGGTCGATCGTGGCCACCGACCTGGGGCTGAAATAGACGGGGGCCGAGCTGGTGCTCAACACTGACAGCGTCAGGTCCGAGGGGTTCGTGCTGGCCAGGAAGGTGGGGTAGGACGACTGGGCCCGCCGCCCGGCCTCGGCCGAGGCCATCGCGATCCCGCCGGTCAACGCAATCAGCAGGACCACGCCCACGTAGCCCCCCCAGCGACGGCCTAACGTCGCCCAGAACCGGTACCACATGACGCGGAGACCTTGGCTCATGTCGCCGAGGACGTCCTGAGATGCTTCGACCAGTGCGTAATCGCGAGTCTGCCTTTGCCAGATGCGGGCCGTCGAGGGGGCTGGCCGCACTCGTTGGCCGGTACTACCACCCCTTCGTCTGTCACCGAGCGCGGCCAGGCTCTCGGCATCGCGGGGAGAGTGAGAACCGTCGTCGTCATGAGCGCTGGCTGTGTGCCGCGCCAGAACGTCGGCGGCGGAAGCGTTCGGACTGAGCCGGGAGGCGGTCTCGCGCTCGATGGTGCGGTCGAGCTCAGCGACGCGCTGGTTGATGTCGGGGTTCTGTTCGAAAAGGGCCGCTCTGACTTGTTGGGCCTGTTCGAGACGGTCCACTTTGACTGCCAGGTCCTGGCGGTCGGCTTCGATGCTGCGAGCGTGAGGATCGCCGGTTACCTCCCAGGTCCCCAGGGCGTGGTCGAAACGAGCGGTCGCTTCTTGTAACTGCCTTCGGGCTTTGTGCCTGGCCCAGTGGCCGAGCCCGGGCTGTTCGAGAACCTTTTGGACCGGGTCGTAACCGACCGCCGCCTGGCGCAGGTCCCGGGCAGCCTGACCGGCGGCAGGCCGCTACCCCGCAAAGACGAATGCCCGGGAGGCGTAGGGGGCCCCAACGACGACCGTGCCGCCTGATATCGCGACCGAATTGCCGAGGTAGTCACCGGCGACCGTCCCCGAACCCACGAGCTTGGCGGCCAGGCGCCAGCCGCTGGGGCCCGATGTGTACACGTACGCCCGTCCGAGGCTAGATGTGCCTGGCATGCTTGGCATACCTACCACGACCACGTTCCCCGAGACGGCGACCGACGAGCCGAAGTGATAGGCCGAGCCGGCCAGGTCGGCAACCTGGCGCCAGCCGCGGTCCCGTTTGAAGATGTACGTCCGGCCGGGCACCCCGACGGTCTTCTGCTGGCCGTTGGGCCGGGCAAACTCCATCGTGCTGCCTGGGGCGCCCACGATCACGGTGCTGCCCGAGATGGCAAGCGAAGCGCCCGGGTACCAGCCGAGGCAGTTCCCCCCTCCG
>PMLI01000411.1 GCA_003158835.1 Acidimicrobiaceae bacterium | reverse complement strand
CGGTTCGGCCACGATCCGGGCCACCGCTGCGAGCTGGTGGGGCCGGGGCTCGAACGACAGGGCCAGGCCGGGAAGCGACGGGGCTGCGGCGTCGTAGCTGCGCAAGACCAGAGAGTTGAAACGCTCGTTGTAGGCGGCAGCAAGCGTGCTGGCCCGGTCGGGGTCCTCCCAGCACCACTCGGCGAAGCGTTGGCCGAGCAATGCGGCTTTCTCCTGCGCGGCCGCCGTCTCGGTCGGGTTCGCTACCCGCCGGCCGTCCGCGTCCTCGTCGTAAACCGTTACCTCTGCCTGGCGTAGCAGGGCCTCGGCCAGGTCCCCACCGGGGCGGCGCGTGGTCCCCCAGGTTGAGGTGGCCGCAGCTCCCCAACGCCCGCCGCGTACGGTCCACTCCGCCCCGCCGGCGTGCTCGACATGCAGGTACGTGTCACCCAGGGTCTCCCGGAGGAAGTCCTGCACGTAGCCCACGTCGATCCAGGCCGCGCCCAGGCGGGCGCTGATCTCAGCCGGGCCGAGCTCAGCTGGCAGGACTGCCTGGAGAGCCTCGACGTTGACCAGGTAGGCGGGCTCATCGAGCGCCGCTCCCCGGGCGGCGACGAGCTTCTCCCGGACGTTGCCGGAGAGGTACTCGGCCGCAGGCAGGAGCCGGCCCGATCCCGGGTCGTCGAACACCAGCCGGCCGAGCCGCTCGCGGGCGTCGCCTCGCTCGACGCCGAGGAGGCGGGCCACCTCGTCCAGGTCGACCCTGGCCCGCTCGTCCAGGCAGATCGCCAGCGCGTCCTCCGGGGTGTCGGCGCCCAGGCGGGCGGGCGCAGGGGCGACGACCCGGCGGGACAGCAGCGGGGCTTTGCGGGCGTGCTGGGTCTCGGGGTCGAAGATCTCCAGGGCATCGACGACGCCGGCAAAGGGGTCCTTGGCGAAACCGCCGCGGGGCGGGCGGAACTGGGCCAGGCGTCGTTGCCCTTCCTCGTCGGGCTGGCCCACCTCCCGGAAACTGCAGCGGTTCACCGGGCCGTAAGTGGCCACATAGGCGTCGTAGCGGCGGTTCAGCTCGGCCCGCCGCTCGGCGATGGCCTGGGTATCGTCCCTGGTGGCGGCTTCGGCCTCCAGCAGGGCCTTGGCCGTGTCCCGCAACCCGCACAGGGCCCGCAGCTCGGCCGCCTGGGTGCGGGGCACGGAGTGGGGGAGCAGCGCCCCGTTCTCGACCCGGGCGAAGCCGGCGGTGGCGGCGACGACGATGGTGCGCTCGGCGAGCCGCTCGGACCGGGGCACCAAGGCGACCGGCGCGGTGGGGGAGTGCGTGACGGCAGGGCGGAACCCTTCGGCACGCGTGACCGCGCCAGCGGCTTCCCGCTCGATCGCGCTGGCCAGCGCGACGGCGACGTCGCCTTGTGCCCGCACGCTGAGCTCGTCGTCCCCGTACATGCCGCGCCCCACGTACAGCTCGCCGAGGACGTTGCCCGGGTGGGCTACGAAGTACTCGTTGAGGACGGCTTGCTCGCCGCCGGCAACCGGTGCGCGCACGGCCCGCTCGAAGGCCTCGCCGCCCGGCTCCTCGCCGGGGCCCCGCCGGCGGAACACCACAAGGTCGGTGACGGCGTCCGTGCCGGCAGCGCGCCGGTGCGCCCCCTCGGGCAGGCGCAGGGCGAACACCAGGTCCCCGAGCTGGGCCAGTTCGCGCCGGGCAGCCGGGTTCTGCGCGTCGAGCGTGTACCGGGACGTGAGCAGGGCGACCATCCCTCCAGGCCGGACGAGGTGCAGGCTCTTGAGCAGGAAATGGTTGTGGACCGAGTGGCCGCCCGGGTTGTGGACCGGGTCGCTGAGGGCGAACCGGCCGAAGGGGACGTTGCCCACCGCCGCGTCGAAATATCCCTCGGGGATCCGGGTGTCCGCGAAGCTCTCGGCCAGGACGGTGGCACCGGGGTACAGCGCCCGGCAGATGCCCGCCGTGGTCGGGTCCAGCTCCACCCCGGTCATCTCCGCCCCTGCCGGGGCGCCGCCGATGAACGTCCCAGAGCCGCATCCCGGCTCCAGTACCCGCCCGCCCTCGAAGCCGAGCTGTTCAAGGCCAGACCAGATCGCTTCCACGTAGGCCCAGTCGGTGTAGTGCGCGTTCAGCGTGTTCCGGGCGGCTGCCCGGTACTCGTCCTCGCCCAAGAGCGCGTGCAGAGCCGCCCGGGCCTCGGCGAAACGCTGGTCACCCTCGTCGAAGACCCCCGGGACGGCGCCCCAGCCGGACCAACGGGCTAACACCGCTTGCTCGACGGTCGTCGCCGGCCTGGCCTCGGCCTCCAGGGCGCGCAAGGTCGCGACGGCGGCCAGGTTGGCCCGCACCCGGGCCACCTCGCCGGAAGGCGCCAGGTCCTCCTGGCCGGCGGGCACGAAACGAGCTACGCGTCCGGCAGGTAGGTCCCCTTCTCCCTGTGGTGCTGGCGCCAGGCTTCCAGCCTCGGCTCGAAGTCCGGGTCCTCCGGGTCCAGGCCGTGCTCCGCCGCGATCTCCTCGTCCGTCACTTTGAAGAACACTTCCTCCGCCCGGAACTCCGCCTCGTAGTCCGGTGCTGGGAGCAGCTCCGCTAAGGCCATCTCGATCGCTTGGAGCCTCGCCATGTTGAAGCGGCCCAGGCGCTCCATGAACGGCTCGTCCTCCGGATCCGGCCCCCGCAGGGCCAGCTCCAGGCTCTGGACCCGCTCGGCTATCTCCTCGGCCAAGGTCGAGTAGAAGCTGTCCCTCTCGCTCTCCGGTACCTCGGCCAGGCGCTCCGGCAGCCAACGCTCGTAGCGCTCCCTCACCTGAGCCGTGAAGTCCAGGCTCAGAGCTTCCAGGCCGGTCATCTCGTTGCTCATGACCACCATCAACCTCCTCATCGCCCGAACCCCACAGGAACTCGAGCTGGTTTGCTTGCCGCCGTCTGTTGAGCACCGCTGACAAGTGTGGCGCACGGGGACGACCGCCACGGGCTGGCTATTCCCTTGTCTGGCGGAATAACGCTAGGCGCGCCGGGACCAACGCTCTCCCGGCACTGCCCTCTCGTCGCTCCTGCTCTGTACCTCCCGGTTACCGGCCGGGTGACGCCCCCCCCAATGGGGAGTGATTGTCTTGGGGCAGAGCGGCTCGGGCTGCCGCGAAATGTTGTGTCCACGTAGTTTTCGGACTTGTAGAGCACTCGGGTGGGGGAACCGCCGGTTGGGCTTCCCCCGTTAGGGGGGTTGAGAGGTCATCACTGTCCTGTAGGTGAACAGGAACGGTGGCTACAGAGGCCATCGTTGCGCCCACCCGTTGGAGGCCTTCGTCCTCTGGTCCCCGCCACTCGGCTCTCCTCGCCCGCAGGAGGGCCTGCTCCCGACGAGCCTCGCTATGGCTGCTGATCACGCAGTACGTGGTCCGCTGGCGGCGCCTGGGGGCCGGGCGGTCATCGCCAGCCTTGGGCAGGCACAGGTAGTAGACGTTCGTCTTCTTGCGGTGCCAGCGGCCCTGTGGGCCACGCTCGGGCTTGGCCCGGTAGACCTTCAGGTACCCGAGCTGCTCTGCTTCGCTCACGTAGCGCCGGACGCTGCGCTCCGAACGCCCGAGGTCGGTGCCGATACGGAC
>PMLI01000513.1 GCA_003158835.1 Acidimicrobiaceae bacterium | reverse complement strand
GGTCCTTTTGCATCTGGGCGGTGTCCTGGGGCCCCGCCGCCGTCGCGTAGGCGTTCTCGAGGAAGATCAGTGACGCCAGGAGCTGGACCGTTTGCTGGCCGAGCGCCGCGCCTTGCTGGCACAGGTTGGCGTGGGACTGCGTCGCCGCCAGGCTGAGCTGGGTGTGACCGAGCTGCCTCTGGGCCTGAGCGGCTTGGCCCTGGGCCTGCCTGGCCTGGCTCTGNNCTGCCTGGCCTGGCTCTGGGCCTGCCTGGCCTGGCTCTGGGCCTGATCGGCCCGGCTCTGGGCCTGACCGGTTCTTCTCTGAGCCTGATCGGCCCGGTCCTGAGCCTGACCGGCCTGGCTCTGAGCCCTACGGACCTGGCTCTGCGCTTGGCTCACCTGGCCCTGGGCCTGGTCTAGCTCCGCCTCGGTCCTGCGCAGTTGCGTTTCGGCATTGGCCAATTGCGCGTTCACGGCTTCCCATTGTCTGGCGGCGTTACGCAACTCGGCCTGAAGGGTGATGCTGCTCTGCCCTTGGGCGGTCAGGCTCGCCCGGGTCTGTGCCAAGGTGCTCTCGGCCGCCACCAGCTGCTTGGTCCGTTGCCCCAGGGTGGTGCTCTCGTCCCGTCCCCAGGCCAGCGTGACGCCGAACCCAGCAGTCACGACGGCGATGGTCAGGGCGGCCACCAATGGCCTCCGATGAAGAGGCGTTGCTCCGGTCGTACCGGTCTTGGTTACCGCTGGCTGCTCGGACATGTGCGGCCACCGCGAGGGTGTGCCCGTCCGTTTCGGAAGTATGTCCGCCTGCTCAGCCGGCACGGGCGTCCGCTTTTGCGGCCCCGGCCCCGGCCTCGGCCCGACGGCACTCGGCCCTGCGGCTGGTGCGGGCCCGGTGATGGCCCGGGGCCCGGAGGTCACCGGCGACGCAGCCGGCCCCTGGGGCGCAACGGGCGCAGTGGACGCTGCCGGTGCAACTGGTGCGGCCGGTGCGGCGGGTGTTCCGGGCCCGGCATCCCGGGGCCCGGCCGGGGGCCGGGGCTCAGGATCTGGCGCCTTGGTCGCGACAGCTGTGGGCGTCGCGGTGGGCCGAACCGGGCCGGACGTCCCGGGTGCGACCGGGCCCAGTGGCCTGGGGGCGACGGCGCTGGGAGCCGTCGGCGCAGGATGAGCAGGAGATTCGTACAAGGAACTGCCCAGGGCGCCGGCTGGTAGGACCCGTTTCAGGCCTGCGGACCGGGCCAGGGGGGGGAAGGCGGGCCTCGCAGGACCGGCTCCGGTCGGAGCCGGTCCTGCCACCGCTAGGTCGCCCGGCGCGGGCGGAGTAGTGACATCGACAACCTCATCGAGCCGAGGGACGTCAAGGCATGAGTTCAGCTGGGACAGGAACGCGCTCAGCGCTGCGGCCAGGGTTTCTTCATGAGACGGGTCCCGGGGACCACCGAGAGCAGCCGTTGTTGCCGGCTCGGCCTGGCTCGTTTGGTCTGCCCGAGGCATCAACCACTTCCCCTTGCTGTCAGGGGCCGCTGAACAGGAGAGCCCCAACAATGCCCAGCGCGAATTTTCCACTGTGCCTTTCGGCCCGCCGGGAACCCGGCTTTAACCAGCAGAAACACCGGAAAAAGTGCCGTTAACCGAAAGTCGCCGGAGCCAGGGCCGGGGCCGTGCCCGAGGCCTGGACCGACGTCGGGCATAGGGTAGGGGGTGGTGCCCAAGCCCCCTGTCCGCGCCCTGACCCTGGGTGTGGCGGGCCCTCATCCACTAAACGGGCCCGCCGTCCAGCAAGCTGCGGCCGCACTGCGGCGCGCCGCGGCCGGGTTCGAACGCGCCGGCTACCAGGTACAGACCCTGCGCCTTTCGACCCGCCCGGTCCTGGCCGACCTGGCCGGCTGGCGGCCGGCGTCAGTCGTCCAGTACGCGGCCCATTTGCAGGGCCTCCTCGACGATGTCGGTGTGCCCTTTTGCTCCCTGGGACCAGTGCTCCCGGCGGCGGGCGCCGGAGCCGAAGGCGCCGCGATCATGGCCGACCTGATCGCAGGCAACCCGGCAGTCAATTGCTCGGTCCCGGTGGCGTCCGTCGATGGTGGCCTGGATGTGCCGGCGGCCCGCGTCGCGGCACGGACCATGGTGCGCCTGGCCGGCGAGACCGACGAGGGCTTCGGCAATTTCAACTTCGCCGCCATTGCCTGCGTCGGGCCCGGCGCCCCTTTCTTCCCGGCCGCTTATCACGCCGGTCCTGCCAACCTGACCCTCGCTCTGCAAGGGGCGGGCATCGTGGCTGAGGCGCTGGCAGGGGGAGCCGAACTGGCCGAGGTCGCCCCGCGGCTAAAGGAGAAATTGCTCGAGCACGCCGGGCCCGCGGTCGACGTGGCACGGCGCCAGGCGGCGGAGATCGGCGTGGAGTTCGCGGGCGCCGACCTTTCCCCTGCGCCTGACGGCGAAGACAGCATCGCCGCCGCTGTGGAGCGGGCCGGGCACGGGCCGTTGGGTTCTCCGGGGACCCTGTCGCTGGCCGCCGCCGTGACCGAGGCGCTGCGGGGGACGGGCCTGCCCACCTGCGGCTACTGCGGGCTCATGCTGCCTGTCATGGAAGATGTCGTTCTGGCCCGGCGCTGGGAGCAAGGGTGGCTCGGCATCGACCAGTTGCTGGCCTATTCGGCTGTGTGCGGCACGGGCCTGGACACCGTCCCGGTCCCCGGGGACAGTTCGCTGGACGAGTTGACGAGGCTGATCTGCGACATGGGCACGCTGGCCGTGCGGCTGAAGAAGCCCCTGTCGGCGAGGCTCCTGCCGGTGCCCGGGAAAAGCGCAGGCGAACGCACCGATTTTTCCTCTCCCTATATTGTCAATACGCTGATCAAGCCCTTGGGGCCCCGCACGGCGTGAAGCCCCAAACCCGTAGGCCGGCCCTTACGAACAGGAGCGAACGTGCCCGAGAGCCGTGAATATGACGTAGTCGTGATCGGGGGCGGTCCCACGGGCGAAAACCTTGCGGACAGAGCCGTTCAGGGCGGTCTCTCGGCCGTAATAGTCGAGTCAGAACTCGTCGGGGGCGAATGTTCATATTGGGCGTGCATGCCGAGCAAGGCTCTATTGCGGCCGATGCAGGCCCTGCTCGGGGCGCAGCGGGTCGGCGGGGCCCGCCAGGCGGTGACCGGCGCTCTGGATGTGGCGGCCGTTTTCGAGCGGCGCGACAGCTTCACCAGCCACTGGGACGACGCCGGCCAGGTCCGCTGGTTGGAGGGCGCCCATATCGACCTCGTGCGCGGCCATGGCCGGCTGGCCGGCCCCTGCCGGGTGGAGGTGGCTACGGCCGAGGGCGTCGTCGCCCTGGCGGCCCGCCACGCCGTGGTGGTGGCGACGGGGTCGGCGGCCGCTCTGCCGCCCGTTCCCGGCCTGGCGGAGGCCAAGCCCTGGACGCCCCGGGAAGCGACCAGTGCCAAGCACGCACCAGCCCGTCTGGTCGTGCTCGGAGGCGGTGTCGTCGGCTGTGAGCTGGGCCAGGCCTTCGCCAGCCTGGGAAGCCACGTCACCGTTATAGAGATGGCCGACGGGCTGCTCCCGACGAACGAGCCCGTGGCGGGCCGGCTGGTGGCCCAGGCCATGCGGGAGTCGGGGATGGATGTGCGCACCGGCGAGCGGGCCCGGCGAGTCGAGCGCGACAGCACCGGTCCCGTCCGCGTGCAGCTCGGTTCCGGTGAGGTCAGGGGCGACGAGCTCCTCGTCGCCGCCGGTCGCCGTCCTCGTACCGATGACATTGGCCTCGGCACGGTCGGCCTCTCGCCCGGCAGCTGGCTGGACGTGGACGACACTCTGGCGGTGCGGGACGTCGAGGGCGGCTGGCTGTACGCGGTAGGGGACGTCAACCGCCGCGCCATGCTCACCCACCAGGGCAAGTACCAGGCCCGGATTTGCGGCGACGCCATCGCCGCTCGGGTCAAGGGCGGGCTCGACCCCTCGCCCTGGGGCAAGCACAACGCCACGGCCGACCACCGCGCTGTCCCTCAGGTCATCTTCACCGACCCNNACGACTACCGCGGTCATGCCCGGATGGTCGTGGACGAAGATCGCCGGGTCGTGGTCGGGGTCACTTTCGTGGGGCCGGTGGCGGGAGAACTTGTCCACTCCGCCACCGTCGCCATCGCGGGCGAGGTCCCGATGGAGCGCCTTTGGCACGCCGTACCGGCTTACCCCACGATCAGCGAGGTCTGGCTGCGCCTCCTGGAGGCGTACGGGCTCTAGCGCCCGGCATAGCTCTGGCGGCCCGGCGCGAAAATAGGTTGGCTTTCCTGGCGCTCGCCGTTACGATCGATCCCGTGCGCCTCGTCGTCTTCATCTAGGGCTGGTCCTCCCAATCTTGGCCGCGCCTAAACAGGGCGCCGCCGCGGGCCTTGCCCCCCAGCCGCTTTTTTGACCGGCTTTCTCGCCAGGAGACGACACAAAATGCACGTTCACCAAAATCTCGCGCACGTACAGGCGTCGCCGGTCCCGGCCGGCCTCTGTTCGATGCCCCTCGAAGTCGACGACATCACCAAGGTCTTCGGCCCCGGCCGCTTGGCACGGACGGCGCGCTCGTACTTGCACCGGCACCGCCGCCGGCCGGAGGCATCGCCGTCCAGGCCCCGTGCAGCTCTCGACGGTGTCAGTTTCCGGGTGCCCGAGGGGGAGATTTACGGCGTCCTGGGCGCGAACGGGTCCGGGAAATCGACGCTCATCCGCATCCTGAGCACTTTGCTGTTGCCGGACCGGGGAACGGTGCGCGTATTCGGTCATGACGCAGTAAAGGATGCCCAGGCCGTCCGGCCCTTGATCAACAGGGTCTCGGTCGACCCCTCGTTCTTCAAGCCCATGTCGGCACTGGAGAACCTCCTGTTCTTCGGCCGGGCCTACGGGATGAGCGGCCCCGAGGTGCGGCGAGCCAGCATCGCCATCCTCCAACGTCTGGGAGTAGGCGACGAGCATGCCCGGGAGCCGATGTTGCACCTCTCGCGGGGCCAGCAACAGAAAGTGGCCGTGGCCCGGGCGTTCCTCAGCACGCCCCGGCTTATGTTGCTCGACGAGCCCACGACGGGCCTCGACCCTCGCAGCAAGCGCGAGGTCCAGGCCTTCATCGCCGAGGTCAGGCGTGACTCGCAGGTCACGATCCTGCTCACCACGCACGATATGGACGAGGCGGAGCAACTGTGCGACCGGATCGGGTTCATGTCCGGCGGGAAGCTGGTGGCGGAGGGCACTCCCCTGGAGCTGAGAAAGCAGGTCGCGGCGGGGCGCCCCATCGACGAGGTGGATATGGAGACGGTCTTCATCGAGCTCACGGGCCGGCGCCTCGAGGAGGACGAGGACGCCGGCGAAGACGAGGCCGGGGATGACGACGGCGCCCGGCACGGCGACCAGCAGGGCGAAGGCGACCAGCAGGGCGAAGGCGACCAGCACGGCGAANNCACGGCGAAGGCGACCAGCACGGCCAGGACCACGGGAGTGGGCGGCGATGACGACGGTGGAGCTGGGACGCCCGAGGCCACCCGGTCGCGTCGGTCTGGGCTGGGCCTTCTTCGAGCGCCAAACCAATCTTTGGAAGCGTTACTGGGCGTGGGAACTCGTGTGGCTCCTGTACGGGGTGGTCAACACACTTTCCATCACCTTCATCGCCAACGAGGCCGGTCGCAGCGGAGCCGTTAGCCATAGGGAGCTGAGCCGGCTCACCATGTTCCTGCTCATCGGCACGCTCGTCTGGGCCTACCTGTCGGCCGTGCTCGACGACATGAGCCTCACGATCATGTGGGAACGGTGGGAGGGCACCATCGAGCACACGTTGATGGCGCCGGTGCCCCGGACGGTCCACCTCCTCGGCATGTCCGCCTTCGGCGTCCTGCACGCCCTCGTGCGGACGAGCATGATAATGGCTTGTGCGCTGCCGTTCTTCCACGTCCAGCTGGCGGGTGCCGACTGGCCGACGGCCGCCGCAGTGGTGGTTATGGGCAGCGTCGGCGTGGTCGGCCTCGGGATCCTGGCCGGAGTACTGCCCCTGCTCTACCCCGAGCGCGGCGAACAGATGTCGTTCATGGTGCAAGCGCTCGTCCTGCTGGTCTCGGGCGTCTACTACCGCGTGGACGTGCTCCCGGGCTGGCTGCAGGCTGCTTCACGCCTATCCCCGGCCACCTACTTGCTCCGGGGCATCCGGGATGCCCTGATAAGTGGCAGGAGCATAAGCCAGGAGGCGGGTGTCATCGCCACATTGGCTTTCTTCGGCGCCGTCTTGGTGCCCGCTTCGCTCGCCACTTTCGCCATCGCTGAACGGTGGGCCAAGAAGACCGGCCGGCTCAAGCGCCAGGGATAAGCACTCGGGCTCCCGGGACCCGCTCGTACTCGCCACGGGCGGTGCCGAAACCACCCCGGGGCCGTCCGCCGGCGCCGGTACGACCACTCCGATCGGCTCCCGGCCCTCGGGATGGTCAGTGCCGGTGCGACGAGCCCGGGAGCCCGCGGAACAGGGGGTGCTCGGCCCCGGCCGGGACGCTGATGCCCTCAGCCACCCGCCGGTCGAGCCAGTCCAGCCACGAGCGCCGGCGCCGGTACTCGGTCAGTTCGTCCCGGATCTCGGTACGGCACTCCCGAAAGGAGCGGTCCCGAGCGGCTCGGACCGCCTCCACCACGATGACGTGCCAACCGAAGGGGCTGGGTACGGGCCCGACAACCCGGTCGGGCTCGGCCCCGAAAATTGCCTCCTCCAGAGGCCCAGCCAGCTGACCCCGTTCGCCCCAGCCGAGGACGCCGCCGCGGTGGCGGCTGCCCTGGTCAAGGGAATCACTGGCAGCCAACCGGGCCAGGGCGCCGGCGTCGACGGCGACCTCTCGCACCAGCTGGGCGGGTTCGCGGTCCGCCGCCAGCACATGACGGACGCGGCGGGCCTCGTTCACATGGAAGCGGTGACGATTGGTCCCGTAGTAGGCCCGCATCTCGGCCTCGGTCGGTGTCGGGTCCGGGAGCTCACCGGCGGCTTCGAGCCGCGCCAGCCAGTCCGAGGGCGACATCGGCTCCTCTACACCGAGCCGAGCCGCCTCTGCCCGCAGGAGGCTGTCCACCAGTAGAGCTTTGGCCCCCCAGGTCCTAAGGGCCGCGGCCTTCAAATCATCGGGACCGGCGCCATCGGGACCGGCGCCATCGGGACCGGCGTGCGCGTCCGGCCCGAGGGCGACGCCGAGGCGGATGCCCGCCGGTCCCGCGGCCAGGCGCGTGATGTAGGGGCCCAGGGCCGTAGACGGCACGGGCACGCCGTTCACCCAGCCGATGACGACCGCATCGCCCTCGGCCAAGCCAGTCGTTGCCGATCGAGCGGGCGCCACATCGCCCGGCACCANNCATGTCGCCCGGCACCATGTCGCCTGGCACCGGACGGGCCGCGTCAGCCATGGGCACCGGGCCGCGCTGCCGGCCCCGGCGCGGCGGGCTCGGTGCCGAGGCGCAATGCCACCGCGGGCGAGTACCAGAGCCGTCCGAAGTAGGTCACCTTCCACAGCGCCCACGAGGCGAGCCCGCCTTGTTCGGGGCTGCGCACCGATGCTTCGAACCGGCTGCGCTGACCGGGCCCCAGCGTGAAGGCCTGGGCCCAGGGGCCAACGTACGGCCACGTTTCGACGGGGGAGAGGAGCTGCAGCTCGCCCCGGAGCTCGCCCAACGTGCGGTTGGTGAGGACGAGACCGATAGTGGCCATGCCTCCCGGCGCCACGGCCAGGTCCAGCGTCTCGAGAGCAACCTCCAGTTCTGCCTCGACCTGGCGGGCGGGGTGGTTGAAGGGGGCCGGCTTGACCAGTAGCCCTGCGGCGTCCCATGGCGGGCGGTCGCCGGTATGAGCGGCCTCTGCCTGAGCGGGCTCGGCCAGGGCCGGCAGGACATCGATACTCAGGACGTCTTCCTGACCCTGGCCGGCGGGGCCGGCCAAGCGGACGGCCACGAAGTACCGCCCGGGCCGGCTGCCGAGTGGCGCCCGCAAATGCGCCGGGACCTGTATGGACGCGCCCGCGCCCAATGAGAAGAGCTGTCCCAACGGCTCGACGTCCCAGCCGTCGGGGCCCAGTATTTCCATCTGTCCCGACTGTGTGACGTGGGCAGAGCCCGAGGCGACCTGGGCCATGAACTCGCCTGCCTCGCCGCCTCTCAACACCAGGGCCGTCGGTAAGACGTGCACGGCCAGCGACTGGTTGCCCATCGGTGCCGGCCCTTTGTTATGGAGCCAGTACCGGCTGAACACAGGCTGGCCGACCTCGGCCCCCTGTTCGCCGGAGCCGGGAGCACCGGCACTCGAGGTTGTCGCGCCAGTGGCCGGGCCCAGGTGGAGCCGGACGGTGGCCAGTTCGGCCGCGGTGACATGAAGCTGTACCCCGGCCGCCCGGTCCGCGACTTCGGCCGGCCCGCTCAGGGTCATCGGCTCCTGCGGCTGCTCCACGAGGTTGGCGCGTGTTGCCCCGACGATGGGGAAAAGGCTCTCGATCTCGACGTCGACCGGGTGACCGTAAGCCTCGTATAAACGCAGGCTGACTTCGGTCCCGGTCTCCGGGCTCGGTGCGTCCTCGGGCAGAGGGTCGGCCGCAGCCAGGGGGTTGCCGGCCGGCTTCAGGGCGGCCAGTAGGGCTAAGCCCTGGGCCGTTGCCGGCGAGTGGACGGTGAGCAACCGGGCCCGTGGAGGCAAGGTGCCGGCGGGGGGGGTGCCGGCGTGGGGGGTGCCGGCGTGGGGGGCGGTGGCCGTTGTGCGTAGCGGCCGGTTGTACGCCAGGGCTTCTGGCACGCAACCGGCCTGGCGCCAGTCGCCCCGCCCGATCAGCAGGGCGTTCTCGAAGACGTGGCTCCAATGCTCGAGCTCGAAGGCCGAACCGTCGGGCGCGAACCGTCGGGGCGGATCTATCCAGACGCCAGACGGCCAACCCGTGCATGCCCGCAGGAGCGAGACGTGAAGAGCGCCGCCGCAGTCCACGGCGAAGCCCGGGGTGCCGCGGTTGAGCAGGGCCGCCGTCCATTCGGGCACCTGCTCGGGATGGGGGACCAAGGCGGCCGGCTGTTCTACCACCACCCGTCCGGCGACCACCTCGGCCTGGAGGGCATCGACG
The DNA here is from genome assembly GCA_003158835.1 of Acidimicrobiaceae bacterium. Taxonomy (GTDB): domain Bacteria; phylum Actinomycetota; class Acidimicrobiia; order Acidimicrobiales; family Palsa-688; genus Fen-671. Next base: position 2,713 of record PMLI01000513.1, on the reverse strand, counting down.
GCTCCCACCATCGAGGCCTCGTCCCGGGCCGCCACCACGAGCACCGGCAAAGCCCGGGGGCCCCGGAGGTCGGCTCCCGGCCGCCACACGTCTTTCAGGGGCTGGGCTGCAGGGACGAGGACGCGAGCCCAGCCCTGGCGGCTGAGCTGTTCCTCCAGGGCGGCCGTGTAAGCGGGCCCGGCCGCCAGGAGGACGTCGGCCACGAAGGGGTTCTCTCTTGGTCCGCCCACCGCCAACCGGAAGTCCGGCAGGTTGCTGTCCCCGAACAAGGAGCCGTACCGGTTCCGGTCCGCCTCCGTGCACGTCGCCGTAACGCCCTTCTGGACCAGGGCGACCACTAGCCGGCGGGCCCAGGGCGCGGCCCCGGCGCCGACCGGCGTGACCACCTCGGCCACCCCCATCCCTCGGCGGTGGTAGGGGCGACCGGCTTCCGACGCCTCCACGACGAGGGTGGTGCTGAGGCCGAACCACTCGGCGGCGGGATTGTCAAGCGTCCACGGCGTCTCGGCCGAGTCCACGTCGATGAGACCGAAACCCCGGGCCACTACGGCGTCGCCGACGGCCGATACGGGTGTGCCGCCGGCCAGCGTGGTGGGGAACCGGAGCCTGAGCAGGTGGTCCTGGATATCCCAGCCGTGGATCTCGGTGCGCAGTTCTACCCGGCGCGCCCGGTCCCAGAGAGTGACCACCTGGCGGTAGGCGAACCCGTGAAGAGAGCCGTCCACGATCAGCCTCTGGCCGAGTGCGGACCGCTCCCGCCGGACAGTGGCGCCGTGCGCCCCGGACCGGACCGGTGGGCCGGACGGGAGCAGGTTCCAGGGGCCCTCGCCGAAGCGGGGGTGGTCGGCGTACTCGGGGTAGACCAGCAGTTCGTTCCCGACTTCTCCCTCGGGCACGAGCTCGAAACCGCTCGAGCGATCGGTGACCCGGCTCAGCCCTCCGCCCCGGTCGGGGTCGGCGGTGACGTCGAGGTGCTCGTTGGCGATGTTGGTGCCGGGGGCCTCCGCCCACCCGTTCGGGCCGGCACTGTTGCCCGGGTGGTGGCGGAGCCGGTACGTGCTGTAGCCCACCCCGGGCACGTTCTCGGCCCGGAAGCTGAGGCGGACCGAGCCCGGGACCGGGCTGGCCTCGCAGAGCACGGGGACGGTGCCCTCGGTGTCCCCGGCGCCCCCGGCGCCCGCGGCGCTCTGGACCGCTTCGACCACGTCGACCACGTGGCCCTCCGGGGGGGCGGGCACGTCGACTACGGCCAGGTCGGAGCGGTCCCAGCCGAGAGTGTTGATGACCACGGCGGGCCGGTCGCCGCCGTCGCCGCTGGTGCTGCCGACGCTGGTGTCAATGGCGGCGATCAGGTGCCGGGTGGAGCGGTCGACCACGGCGGCGGCCAGTTCGTACGCCTCGCGCCAGCCGCCCAGAAGGTCGAGGTAGACCTGATCGGACTCCGAACCGGTGATCCCATCGTGGTGCGCGTTGAACACCAGCTGGCGCCAGGCCTTGTCCAGTTCCCGCTCCGGGCGCGGCGCGCCCAGGGCGCCGGCCAGAGCGGCGAGCGTCTCGGCGTCCGCCAGGGTTGTCTCGGCCAGGCGTTGAGCCTGCTTGGTGTCGATGAACGAAACGTCCTTGCCCGTGTAGATCGGGTTCATGTCGCGCGTCTGGGGCGACGGCACCCGCCCTTGGCGCGCCAGCTCGGCCCGCACCGCCTCAAAGAACTCGCGGGGCAAGGCGACTTCGAAGCGGGGCCAGATGTAGCGCCGCCCCCACGCCTGCGCCACCTCGGTCACCCAGCGGCTCGGCGGCGTGTAGTCCGTGCCCACCGGCAGGAGGGTCACCTTCGTGGCGGCCACCCGGGCGAGGTCCTCCAGCAGCTCGTAAGCACGCCACATGGCGCCTTCCAGCGTCGTCGCCCGCTCGAGCTCCCAGCCGGCCGAGTAATGGGTGGGCATGTAGCTCGTGAGCAGGCCCTGGCCGTTGGGGGCGACCCACTCGAACTCGGAGGGGAACTGCATCCACGCCGTGCTCCCGGTGGCCGCCTTCGGCCCCCACTGGTGGAACGGGCCCCGGGCCCAGGCCGAGGAGCTGAGGCCGCAGTCGGCCATGATCCCGGGGAACTGGGGGTCGTGGCCGAACACATCCAACTGCCAGGCGCTCTGCGGGCTGGCGCCCATCACGTCCCGCTGGAAGCCGAGCCCGTACACGGCCGCCCGGATAGCGGTCTCGGCCCCGGTCAGGTTGGTGTTCGGTTCGTTGTAGGTGCCGCCGACGATCTCCACCCGCCCGGCCTCGATCAGGGACCGGAGCTCCTGGCGCCGGTCGGGGTAGAGGTCCCAGAAGGGCTTGAGGTAGTCGACTTCGGCGAAGACAACCTTGTACAGGGGGTCGACCCGCGTTCGTTCGAGATGGGCCTCGACCAGCGCCAGCCCGCTGTGTTGAAAAGTCTCCCGCCGGTCCTGGGCCCAGACCAGCTCGTCCCAGCCGGAGGTGTAGCCGGCCTGGGTGTTCCACCACACCGGGTCGTAGTGGAAGTGGGGGACCATCAGCATCCGCCAGCCCGGTTCCCGTACCAACACTTCGCCGTCCGCCTCGGCCCGAGCCTCACCGGAGCGGGCCACGGCCCGGACCGCTACGACGGCGCCGGCCGGCAGCGCCGGGTCGAACAGGACCGGGACCTCCACCACCACCCCGCCGGGCAGGTCGGGCGCGGCGGTGTAGCGGG
>PMLI01000209.1 GCA_003158835.1 Acidimicrobiaceae bacterium | reverse complement strand
TGGGCAGCTCATAAGCATCGCCGATCGATTCGTCCCGGTGGCGGGAACCGTGCGCCCCCGTGATGTAGGTCTTGGTGGCAAACAAGTCCTCCCAGATGGCCTCGGACGCCCCCAGGAGCCCTTGGTCGTGAGCCTCGACGGCGACATCGACGACACCCGCCTGCAAGTAGAGCTCCCGCACGGCGTGGCCCGTGGCCAGCGCCCGCTCCCGCACCGGTGCATGGTGCAAGAAGTACGACAGGGGGAAGCGGCGGTCGCCCAGGAGCCCCGAGGTAGGCAACGCCACGTCCGCCCGCCCACGGAGGCCCACCTGCCGCTGGGCGAGCTGGAAGGCCCGAGCGTCGCCGGTCAGGCGGTAGAACTCGACCAGGGCCGTTTCCACTTCGGGGTGGCCGCACACGCCCACTAGCCGCCCGTCCCCGTCGTCCAGGGAGAACGTCGCCAGCAGGTGCCCGAGGAGCTTGTTGGCCACTTCGAACAGCTCCGGGGCCCGGTCGGCCCGCCGGTTGGCCACCGCCGCCTGCAAGAAGTGGCCGGCACAATAAAGCTCGTGCCCCCAGCGCAAGTCGTGCCAGGCCAGCTCGGGGTGTTGGCCCTGGAACCAGCTGTTCAGGTAGCCGTCCTGGCGCTGGGCCCGGCTAATGAGCCCGACGGCCGATCCGGCGAACTCCTCCACGCCACCGGCAAGGCCCCGGCGGCTGTCCCACGCCACCGCCTCCAGGACTTTGTAGACGTCGGAGTCGGAAAAATGCATGCCTCGGTGCGGCTCGGTGCCGCCGGTGCCGGCAGCCACGCCCTCCAGGTTGGCCATGGCTCCCGAGCTGTAGAGGCGCTCGATGCAGTGAGGGAGCGTGCGGGTGCTGTTCCGCTGCTGCCAACGGCCGAGCTCGCACTCGTCGGAGAGCACGACTTCGCCTACGCGGAGCGGCCGACAGCGGACCATGGCCGCCGCCGTAGGGCTAACCGGCCCGTCGCCGGGACCAGCTGGGCCGGAGTGCCGGGCCGGCTCCTGGGCAGCTGCTTTGCCGATTTGCCCCATAACCCCCCTCCGCGTCCCTAGGTGGCGCGACCGAACAGCCGGGCGCCGTCCCCACTATCCCCTCGAACCCTGGCGCCTGCGCTGGGTTAACGCTACTCCAAATGGTGGCGGTGCGCAAGGTTAGGTGCTACAACTGAGGATATAAATAGGACTGAAACCGGAGCCTGCGGCTGCGAAGGCGCTTCCTCATGAATGGTTCCCCGATCGCGAGCAGAGGCCCGGTAGGGCCACCACCGTCCCGACCGACCACGCTCACCGAAGTGGCGCGGCGGGCTGGGGTGTCCCTCACCACCGCCTCCAAAGCCGTCAACGGGCGCGACCGCATTTCTGAGGCGACCCGCAAACGGGTACTGCGCGCCGCCCGGGACCTGGCCTACGCCCCCAACCTGGTAGCCAAGAGCCTGGCCAGCGGGCGCAGCAGCATTATCGGCGTCCTGCTCCGCGACCCAACCGTCCACCGGTTCGCCATGCCAATCGTGATCGGGGCGCAATCGGTCCTCGAGCAGCGGGATTTCTCCGCCATTATCGCCGACGCTCGCGGGGTCGAAGGCCGATTGGCCGACCTGGCAGTGATGCTCCGCCAACGCTACGTGGACGGCCTGCTCGTGGTGGGCGACAACCAGGGCAGGACCCCGTCGATAACGGCCATCGCCGAGATCCCGTGCGTTTACGTGCACGGCCCCACCACCAACGATCGAGACGTCGTCCACGTTGTAGACGATTTCACCGGGGCGGTCAAGGTCGTGGACCACTTGGCCGAGCTCGGCCGGGCCCGCCTAGCGCACATAACCGGCCCTGAGAACGCTCCGGCCGTACAGCAGCGGGTGCTCGGCCTCACCCACGCCCTCAGGGCCCACGGCCTGCGCCTTGTCTACGGCCCCCTCTACGGTTCCTGGTCCCAGCGCTGGGCCCGCCAAGCGGCCCGCCAGGTCCTGGCCGCCGCCCCCGACCTCGACGCCATCGTCTGCGGCTCCGACCAGATCGCCGCCGCCGTGCTCGAGGTGGTGGTGGCCTCCGGCCGCCGGGTCCCCCAGGAGATAGCCATCACCGGCTACGACAACTGGGCCGTTTTCGCCCAGGAGACTGACCCGGCCCTGACGACGTACGACATGGGGCTGGAGCAGCTCGGGGCGGCGGCCGTGAGAGACCTTTTCACCATGATGGGGGGCACCCGGGTGGGCGGCGGCACCCGCCACCACGACGGGATACTGGTCGTCCGGGGGTCGACCGACCCCCGTCTGTCCTAGGAGCAAGCGTGAGCAGGTCCGCTTGGGCTGGGAAGGCGGTGCTCAGATGACGATCTGTGTGGCGGCAAATAGCCACGCCTCCTGAGTCCCGCTTGCGCCGTCACATGGACGGCCCAGCTCCCGCCAGCACCGCCTCACCCCTGCTCAGCCCAAGCCTCTCCACACCCTCAGGTCGCCTTGGGACTTCCGGTGATCGACAGTGGGGAATTTCGGCATCAGCGAGCAATCGGCCCGCCGCTACGTCGACGACGAAAGCCCGCGAGGCATCGCCCGCCAGGCGGCGCTGGAGCCGGCGGTCGAACAGCCCGGGGCCGACCTCCACAGCCAGCCCCGCACCGTCGCCGTCCCGCTCGGCCGGACGATCGCGGCCCTAGCCGAAGCCGGCCACGTGAGGGTGGTCAACGCCGACGCCGCTCTGGGCCAGCTCGGTCGCCATCAGCCCGGCTGAAGCGGTCATCGACCGTACCCTTCCTCCTCGAGAAGACCCCCGAGCTGCCCTCGCTCCTCCAGCGCGCCGTCGACCGCTCCAAGGACGAGGGCTGGCCCGCTCTACGCCTCATCCTCAGCGGCTCGGCGATCTCGCTGATGACCGGCCTTCTCGCACGAAGGCCCCGGGGCTCTCCGCAGACGAGCCCGGACCAACCTCCTCATGCCGGGCCCTTTAGCCACCGCGAGTCGGCGCGGTTTTGGGGCATCACGGGCCCTAACCTCCATTGCGGCCGGTTACCTTCGATTGCGATCCTTCCAAANNGACCGGCTCTCGGCGCTTTTAGTGGTACTCCGACCGGACCAAACCAATAACCATTTCAGTGAAATTGGCACCGACCTCTAGCTGCAAATTCAGTCTCTGCGTGGCCGCCGTTTGGCTGCCATTTTGGCTGCCAACTGCGGCCCTGCCTTCGACGGCTCCGCCGGCACCCCAATTCAAACAGGGGCTTTCTGGTGGAGACGACCGGATCGTACCGGCTACCTCTTGCATTTCTCGCCACCAGGACTCTCGGCGGCCCGCTCGCCATACCGCCTAACCAGGGCTTATCCGGTGGAGGCGACCGGGATCGAACCGGCTACCTCTTGCATGCCATCCGCTCCCGGGCCGTCCGGCCCTGTCCGTACACGTACTCTGAGCTGCACTTTTGTCCTGCCGACGACCGCCGCCAACCGCCTCGGTCCGAGCCCGTGGCTGCCAACTTGGCTGGCAGAACTAGAAATTGTTGTGCGCCCTTATGCCATGCACGGCAGACATCCGATCGACAAATTCTCTTGCGCACGCACTTGATCCGAAGAACGATTTTCCGGACGCAATTCGCTAACAAATTTCGGTGGACAGAAACGGGGAAGTCAGCGGACCGGATAGGCAGGGAAGAGACGTCCTACGAACGCGTGCTCCTACCGCGGCGGGCCAGCTCGGAAGCCACCGCGTTGATTATCCGCTCGCCCACGTCTGCGGCAACATTCACGTGGTCGGCGCTGAACTGGCCCGATGGGTAGTCTCCGTACTCAGCGAGAGCACGGTCCCGGCGGATACCCTCGGCCTCTGTCAAGTCGTCCGCCGCGACTACGTTGCCGAGCACGTGACGGGCATAGGCGAGCATGATGCGGTGGGCGCCTTCTCCACTGCGTGGCCTCAAGCCAGCCGCGACCATGTGCGCTGTGACCGCCTTGCGGATGGCATCGTGGCAAGCGGCGATGGCGAGGGCAGGGTCATCAGCAGCCAGGAAGCGGGCGGACCGAACGTGCTTTCGTGCTTCCCCGATCCGGGCCCCCGAAGCGGGCATGCTGGCCGGGACCCTCTCGAGATCCCTGGTGGCCAACGCTTCCGCCAGCCACGCCTGAGCAGGGTCGGTCAACGGCCCTCCAAGGCTATGGGCACCAAGGGCCGGCTCTTGACTTCTGCGACGAAGGGCTCAGGATCCGCTTCAGACCAGCGCCGGCGGTCTACGACAATTGGGTTCACGTCAACCCGCAATTCCCGCTCCACGTCGCTACAGGCTTGTCGTACGGAGCGTAGTGTGACTTGTCCTACTACCAGGACATCGACGTCCCTGGGCGCGGGCCCTGGCTCCCCCAGGTAGCGAGCTGCCCACGAACCGAACACGAATGCCTCCTCGACACCGCTTACGCCGGACAGCGCTTCTCCCAACCGGCCCAAGATGCCGACCGTCTGCACGAGGATCGAGCGGAGCTCCTTCGCCCAAGGCAGCCTCCAGTTGGCGGTCACAAGGGTGTTACGACCAAGGCTCCTGGTTATCACTAACCCGTGAGAGGCCAGCCGCGCCACCTCCCTACTGGCCGTAGCCTGAGCCACATGGGCGCGCCTGGCGAGCTCGCCTACCGAGAGTTCGTCGCTGCTCCCGAACAGCTCAGCGAGGATGCGAAACTGCTGCTGGGACCGGAACAGCGGTGCGAGTGCGGGGGCCGACTGACTCACATACTCGATCATATCATCGACTGTGCGGATACAACCTCTTCTGAGTCCCACGTCGTCCGCCAGTCGAGCAACGCAGAAGACTCAGTCCGGCTCACTACGCAGTGGCTTGCGCCACACCGGCGCGAGCAGCCAGCTAAGGCCCTCCGGGCACCTTCCGGGCGGAACGCGCGCCCAGGTGCCCGGGCGCACCCCCCGTCCTCTCGTAGAGGCGGATGTCTAGGGCGTCATTTACAATCGCCCGATGGGGCCCGACCTAGAGGTCCCGACGGGCCGTGCTAGTGAGTGCTCCTCTGTCGCGGCGGCGCTGGACGCAGGGGCCCCTGGCGCGGTCTGGTTGACCGGTGAGGCGGGGATCGGCAAGACCACCGTTTGGGAATGGGCTGTGCGCCGGGCCCAGGCCCAGGGCCGCCACGTGCTGGTTTCTCGAGCCACCCCCGCTGAAGCCCGGCTGCCGTGGGTCGGCCTGGCGGACCTCGTGCGCCCCGTGGACGAGGAAGTTATTGCCGGCCTGCCCTCGCCGCAGGCCCGTGCCCTGCGCTTGGTAGCTCTGCAGGCCGACGGGGGTGACGAGGTGCTCCACGAGCGGGCGGTGGGCACCGCCTTTCTCGGAGTGCTCGAAGCCTTGGCGGCCACCGCCCCGGTGCTCGTGGCCCTGGACGACGTGCAGCACCTGGACCCAGCCAGCCTCCTGGCCGTGGCCTTCGCTATGCGCCGCCTGGGCCCGGTCCCGGTGTGGACGTTAGCGGCTTGGCGCGGTGGCGCCGGCGAAGCCCCCGGGACCATACCGGGCCCCGAGCGGGTGAGCAAGGTAGAGCTCGGCCCGCTTAGCGTGGCGGCCCTTTTCGAGCTCTTGCGGGACCGTTTGGGTATGGCGATGCCGCGGCCCTTATTGCTCCGAGTGCACGAAGCATCGGGGGGCAACCCCATGTACGCCCTCGAGCTGGGGCGGGCACTGCAGGGCCGGCGGGTGGCCCCGGCTCCGGGGGCCCCGTTGCCGGTACCGAGCACCCTGACCGGCTTGATCGGGGCGCGGGTGGCGGCGGAGCCCGCCCGGGTGGCGTTCCTGCTCGCCCAGACTGTGGCCACGTGGCGGCTCGCCGTCACCGACGTCGACACGCCAGCCCTGGACGACGCCCTGCGGGCCGAGCTGGTAGTGGTGGACGTAGGCGACGGGCCGGCGACGGTGCGGGCCGCCCATCCGCTCCTGGGTGCCGCTGCTTACGAGTGCCTGGGACCAGCGGGCAAGAGGGCGGTGCACGCCCGGCTGGCCGCCATCGCTCGGGACCCCGCCGAGCGCGCTCGCCACCTGGCCCTGGCCGCCACCGAGCCTTCGGAAGATATCGCCCGGGTGCTCGACGAGGGCACTGCCGCTGCGGTCGCTGCGGGTGTGCCGGCTATGGCCGTAGAGCTGGCCCGTCTCGGCTTAGAGCACACCAGTGACGGGCCGGCGCGCCTGGAGCGACTGGACCGTCTGGCCGACGCCCAGCTCCGGGCAGGCGACAGCGCAGGGGCCATGGCCACTCAAGAGGCGGCCGTGGGCGCCACCCCGGCGCTGGTGGACCGGGCCCGGCGCCGGGTCCGCCTGGCCGAGATCGCCACGGAGGTAACCGGCCGCGAGGGGGCTATAGCCCAGGCGCGCAAAGCGGTCGAAGAGGCGGGCGAGGGCGGGAGCCTCACGGTAGTGGCTGAAGCCTTGCTCACCTGGGCCGCCATCGACGATGACATTAGCCAGGCGGCCCCGCTTTCGGCCCAGGCGCTCGAGATAATGGAGAGCCTGGCGCGACCGGACCCTCGAGTCCTGGCGGGGGCGCTCAACCAGGCGGCGGCGGCGAAGTTCCGGGCCGGCCACGGCCTGGACCACCAGATGTTCAAAAGGGCTATCGAGATCGAGCGCGCTCACCCCTACCGGCGGCTTTCGGACCGGGCCGACGCCGCTTACGCCGCCCTGCTCAAGTACGCCGACGAGCTCGAGCCGGCCAAGGCGATGCTCGAGGAGCTCCTGAGCGAGGCTCGGGCGGCCGCCGACTTGAGCTCGATGGCCTACTCCATCGATCACCTGGTCCACGTTGCCCTGTGGCAGGGCCAGACCGAACTTGGGCGGGCCTATGCCGACGAGCACATGGAGATCGCGGCCCACGGTGGCCTCGCCTTCCAGCGAGCGCAAGCCCGCTACAACCTCGGCTTGGCCCGGGCTTACCAGGGTGAACTCGAGCAAGCACGGGACGTGCTCATCGGGTTGAGGGACGACCCTACCTCGTTGCTATGGCACCGCCACCGGGCCGAGGGGGGCCTCGGCTTTGTGGCCTTGTCGAGCNNGGTGGGCGATGTTGGGGGCGATGCACTTCGGCGAACCCGGCTACAGCCGCTCCCACCTCGACTACCTGTGCGCCCTGGTGGGCACCGGGCGGAGCGACGACGCTCTGGGCGTGGTGGAGACCCTCTCCGCTCAGGCCGAGCGCTCAGGCCGGGGTTCGGCGGCGGCCACCGCCGACATTGGCCGCGCCCTGGTAGCGGCCGACCGGGGACGACTGGCCGAGGCGACGACCGTCATCGAACGCCCCTTGCGCTGGTACGCGTCGTCCTCGTTGTACTTCGACCACGCCCGTGCCCTGCTGCTGGCCGGCCAGGTCCATCGCCGGGCCGAAGCCAAGGGGGCAGCCCACGCGTTCATCCNNAGCTGGCTCGGGTCAACGTCCGCCCGAGCGCCCCCAAGGGGCTGACCGAGACTGAATACAGGGTGGCACTGCTGGCCGCCAGCGGGCTACGCAACCGCGACGTCGCCGCCCAAGCGTTCATGTCGGTAAAGACGGTGGAGGCCAACCTCGGACGGGTCTACCGCAAGCTAGGTATCCGCAGCCGAGCGGAGCTCGCCGTCCTGATGGCGGCGAGGGACTGAGGGCCCCCAGTAGTCGGCTGCCACCAGGCGGTCGCAACGCACCCCGACGGAAGCGCAGGCGGCCCTGACGGCCGCTCCCGAGACGGCGAGGAACTGGAAGAACACGGTCTCGTCGCCAGGGACGACGACGACGCCCAGGAACGTCGTGGTCGGGCCGTCGGTGGCGGTAACCCTCAGGCAGGCTTCCCGCACGTTGTCGTCGGAAACGCCGGGCCAGTAGCGCTCCACGAGGTACCCGTGCACGGCCCGACCGTACGGCCACGCCGGCGCCGGCGCCAGGGGCCCAGCCCTGATCGAGGGTTTCCTCTGATTCCGGCCGAAGGGCCGGCCCGTATCGTCAGCATCCAGCCACTTCGCTCAACCTGAAAGGTCCGGCCCATGTCTTCAGTCCCACGCAGCGCAATCGCCGCCACGGCGCTATCGGTGTCAGCGGCGCTCTTCGCCGCGCCCGCCGTCACGGCCGCGGCCGCCTCGGCTCTGGGCCAGGGCGCCGCCATCGCCAGCCCTGTCCCCGGCCCGCAGTGGCCCGAGCTCGTCCTCGTCCAGTTCGCCCAGCACGCCAGGTTCGGCGGCAGGGGCTTCGCCGCTGTTTCCGACGACCAGGGCGACACCTTTGTGAGCTGGACCAACTTTGGGAAAAAGGGCGGCGTTTTCCTGTGCACGCTAAGGACCGGCTCGTCCAATTGCCTGAACGGCACCCAGGTTTCCACCTCGACTGAACCGTCCCCGGCCCCCGGGACGGACATCCACTTGCTGGCCGGGCACCGCTCGGTCCGGGTGCTCTGGTTCGATGACAGCGACGGAGGCGCCAGCGTGCAGGAGGCGACGGCCACGGCCGGGGGCGTGCCGTCCGCCAGTCACGCCTTGGAACCGGAGTCAAAATCCGGCGACCTCATGGACGCCAGGATCGGGCCCGGCGGTCACCTGTGGACGTTCACCGCAAATGGGGACGGGACCCAATTGCACCTGGCCAAGGACGGGGTCGTCGTGGCCGGCCCAGCGGTGCCTTGGGACGTGGGCTACGCCCAACTGGCCTTCGCCGGTGGTACGGCCGTGATAGCCGTACAAAAGGCGGGCAGCCTGAGCTCCCCGGTCGACTATGCATGGGATGCGGGGGGGAACTGGACGGCCTTGCGCCCGCTGTCGGGCACGTGGAGCGTGGGCTACGCCCCAGGGCTGACACAGACGGCAGCCGGCCTGCGCCTGGTCACCGCTACCGGCAACGCCTCCTACCAGCCGGTGGTTTCCGCCTGGACGGGCCACGGTTTTTCCGAGGCCACGCCCATCGGTGACACCAACAACTGCGCTCCCAACAGCGCCCAAACCGCCAGCGACCCGAGCGGGCGCCTTACTGACGTGACCAATGAGTGCGGGGTGATCACCGTTGACAACATGCCCACCTCCTCGCGCGCCGCCATCTTCCGTTTCCCGGCTAAGGGCACAATTACCAGCATGCCAACGCTAGCGACCCTGGCCAGCGGGCGGGGTTGGCTGGTCTACGCCCTGCAGGACGAGTCCGATTACGACCAGTTAGTGGCTGTCCCGGTCCTGCTGCCAGCGCTGACCAGCACCGCGGCCACCAGCACGGTGGCGGGCTCGGTCCGTGTTACGGGGCCTGTCTCCTGCCTGCCGGTGGTGACCACTTCAGTGGCCGTTGTCGCCCGCGCCGCCGGCCATTGGCAGGTGTTGAGCAAGGCGCTCACGTTGTCGGGCAAGAGCCAGGGCAGCGTCCTCAACGGTGCCCGCCTGCGACCCGGTACCTCCTACAAACTCGTCGGGCGGGTCGTTTTCGGTGACGGCCAGCGGCGGCTCACGCTCAAGGCGGTGCTCGCCTTCAAGGCCTGCGCCGCCCCCTGAGCTGCAGTCAACCACACGTCCTCAGTCTCGCCAGTGGCCGCCGCCTCAGGCAAGTGTTCTGTTGCGGGACGAGCTCGGCGCCTTCTTCGACCACCTCCACCTCATCGGCGTCCGCGGCCTCGTTGCCGAACAACTCAGCGACGCCGAGTACCAGGCGCCACCGCGCGCCAAGCCCACGAGCCCCAACCGCAAGGCTCGACGGTGCGCTACGACAGCCGAGGTCTCAAGCCGCCGCCGACCCGATTGGGGCCCTCCCAAAAAGGCCCAGTTCGACCGGCTCTGGGCGCCTTTAGCGCCACACCGCGATAGTCGCTGACCGCCGAAGAAGCGCGGCGGCTACTAGGAGCAGCAAAGGAGGAGCATCTGGAAGCGCTCGTGCTCGTCGGCCTTACCTGCGGCCTGCGGCCGGGCGAACTGACAGGCCTCCTGTGGAGCGACCTGGACCTCGGCTCCTCGTCACCCACCCTCACGGTTTCGGGGGCAATGAAGCGCCGGCCCGACTCGACCATGTACCGCGGCGAGGTAAAGCGCTCCACCGCCGGTATGCGCGACGCAGCGAGCCGAACGCCGCCGTGGCGCGTACGGGGAAATGCTTGCTTCGTTGCGCCGTGCTCGCTCGCTCACCCAGGTGGTGCTGGCCGCGCAGCTCGGTGTGGCCCAGGGCGAGGTCTCACGGGTGGAGCACCAAACAGACCTACTGCTGTCCACCTTCGCACGTTACGTCGAGGCCATCGGTGGTGACCTATCTATGGTCGTTCGGTTCGGGGGCCATGACGTGATCGAGCTCAGCCTCGCTCTGGCCGACCTCGGAGAAGACGGGAGTTGCCCCAACGCAGCAGTCCAACCCGACCCCTTGACTTTGGCAGAGCTTGCGTTTTACAACGGTCGCTACGACTCACAAGAAGAGAAGTACTTTGCCCAACTTGCCGCCTGAGCTGACCCGACCCTTTGAGACCGAAGCGGAGCGTGCCGCCGCCCGGAGCCTCCTCGGGCAAAGAGACCGTGTACTACTAGCGGTAGAGCAACTTGCACGAAAGCCCGCTGGTCTTTGGTCCCCGTCGGAGCTGGCCCGGTTCCCCGAAACGACAAAAGGTGTACCGGACCCGCCGTTCGTTCGTCTGCCCCGCTGGGCATCGATCTTCGCGGACGAACTGGGCGAGGTGCATCGACTAGTTGACCGCGGAGCGCTCAGCGACATCGAGTTGCGCCAGGCGCTGTACCTGGCCGGCTTCTCGCCACCGTGACGGACCTGCGGCTCAACGACGTCGACCGTTTTGCACTAAATGATGTATGAACGGGCCTCGTTTTGCCTCGCATTCGAGGGGGACTGGCCTGCCATTGACAGCATGCTCAGCTAGCCCCGTTTTCCGCACCGT
>PMLI01000314.1 GCA_003158835.1 Acidimicrobiaceae bacterium | reverse complement strand
CCGTGGGCCTACGAGGTGGCATTCCGGCTTTGGTTCTGGTTTCCCCTCTTGCTCGTCCCGCTGGCTCGCTTTCTCAGCTTCTTCACACGGCGGAAGGTCCGGCGCTGGGCCCGGGAGGCGAGTGCCGACGTCGTCGTCACCACCTTCCCCATCGCCACCCAGGTGGTGGGCGACATGCGCCGGCGGGCGCAGGCGCGCTGGCCGTGGCGCAGGCGTACCGGCCTGCAGGCCCCGGCGGTCNNCGGCGGTCAACTTCATAACCGACTTCGGCTACCACCCCTTCTGGGCTCACCCGGCCATCGACCTCAACCTGGCGGTCCACCCCAGGACCGTCGCCGCCGTGGCCCGGCACACGGGCCGGCCCAGCGCGGCATGCGCTCCCCTGGTGGGGCCCCAGTTCGCGACGGCCCGGCGGCGGCGGGCGTCCGGACGGGCCCGGCTCGGCCTGCGCCAGGGTGAACTGGCGGTCCTCATCTCCTCCGGCTCGTGGGGCGTCGGAGCCGTGAGCGAGACCTTCGAACTGGTGGCGACCAGGCCCGGTCTCGTGCCCGTGATGGCGTGCGGGCGCAACGATGCCCTGCGCCAGCACCTCGAGGACGTGGTCGAAGCCAAGGGCTACCGGGCCGTTGTGCTGGGCTGGACCGACGACATGGCCGGGCTCATGGCGGCCTGCGACGTGATGGTCGAAAACGCCGGCGGCCTCACCTCGCTGGAGGCCATGGCAGCCGGTCTCCCGCTCGTAAGTTTTCGCCCCATCCCGGGGCACGGTCGCAACAGCGCCGCCGCCATGTCCGCCGCNNACAATGCTGCGAACGCCCGCTGCATGGCCCGCATCTGCTCGCCCATCGCCAGCGGCATCAACGGCAGCGCCGCCGCCATGTCCGCCGCCGGCGTCACCTGCCTGGCCCACGACGGCCAGGATCTGTTGGACAACCTGGTCCTGCTGGGCCGGCCCGGGCCGGGCCGGGAGGCGCAACTGGCAGCGGCGGCCGATCTTTTCTCCGAGGATGCCGCCATCACCGTCGCCGACCTGGCCACCACGGGAGGAATACCCCGCCCGCGCCTGCGCCCGGTGGTACGGGTGGCCCGCAGCGGAGCCGCCACCGTTTTCGCGGCCGGGCTGGCCTGGTTCGGGCTCACCACCGGGGTCGGGGTGGCGGCGGCGGCCGGAGCCGGGGTGGCCCACCCGCCACCGGGCCAAGCCGGCGCCATTTACCTGGGGGTGCGCCTGGGACCGGCCGAACTGGCCAGCCCGGTCGTCCGGGCCGACCTGGTGGCGCTGGACGCCAGTGCGGTGGTGGACGTGAGCAGCGCCCAGACGGCGCCCGGGGCGGTGCGAGCGCTGGTCCTGAGAGGCGTCGACGTCGAAAGCGGCGGCGCCGCCGCCGGTCCGGCCGCGCCGGGCGAGCCCCGGGCGCCCTGGGCCCAGGCCCTGTCCGACTCACGCTCGGTCCAGATGCTGTCCGATCTCGTCCACCAGCCCGTGGGCGCCCTTTGCCCCGACCGCAGCATCAGCGCCTTCGACCTGGTCGACGCCAGCTCCGCCCACCTATTGATGGTGGTCCCGAACGTGGCCCTGCCGGTCGCCCCCAGTGGGCCCTTCCCCCGGGAGGCGCTGGCCGTGCCGGTCATGCAGCCCGGCCATATCTACGTCGTAAACGGCCTACGGGTCACGCCTGCTCAGCTCAACACCCTGCTCGCCAACGTGCGCACCCAGCTGTCCAGCCAGCACCTGGCCAGCGTCTCCTACAGCTGGCTCGAGTGAACCCCGCCGCCGCCGTCGCCGCCGGCGTGGCCGGGACGCTGGCGCTGGGGGCGGCGGCGCAACTGTGGCCGGCCGCGTCCGGCGTGCGTGGGGCGCGCATCCGCTGGATGCCGGCCTGGGCCGGGGTCGGCACCCCGGGACATGTGGCGCTCACCTTCGACGACGGCCCCGACCCGGGGTCGACCCCGGCGTTCCTCGACGCCCTGGACGACCTGGGCTGGAGGGCGACGTTCTTCATGCTGGGGCGCATGGCCGCCGCTCACCCCCAACTGGCAGCCGAAGTGGGGCGCCGGGGCCACGAGGTCGCCGTGCACGGCTATGCCCACTCCAACCATCTGGGCCGGGGGCGGCGCTGGACAGGGCGCGATGTCCTGGCCGCCCGCGATCTTCTCCGCGTCCTGACCGGTGCCCCCATGCACTGGCTGAGACCGCCTTACGGTGCGCTGTCGGGTTCGACCCTGAGCGCGGCCCGAAAGGCGGGGCTGCGGCCCATGTTGTGGACGCCCTGGGGGCGTGACTGGCGCGAATGCGCCACACCCGAGTCGATCGTCCAGGACGTGATGACCACCCTGGTGCCCGGCGCCACCGTCCTGCTGCACGACTCGGACTGCACATCGGCCCCGGGCAGCTGGAAGAACACCCTGGCCGCCCTGCCGCTGCTGGCCGAGCGGTGGCAAGCGGGCGGCCTGGAAGTAGGGCCGCTGGGCGAACACGGCGTGGCGGGCGGGACAACGGGTCGCAGCCGGCGCTGAGGCGCGGGCGGGGACGGAGCCGGACATCCCCATTAGGGCGTCGCTCCGGCGGGGTTGGCGCCGCCACCCAGGTAGGTGCCATGGCCCCAGCAGACCAGCGAGCCGTCAAAGCCCAGTACCTCGTTGACGAAGTTGCCTGCCTGGTTGCGGTAGTTGATCACGACCACGCCGATGCCGAGGTACACGCCGACGACCTCAAAGTGCAGGTCAGGGATACGCCTGAGGCCTTCGCCCCAGTAATGGCGCAGCGCCGCCTTGCCGCTTATGACGCCGTCGCTGCCGGCCAGGAGCTGCGCGGCCACGGGGGAAGTGAAGACGACGTCGTCGGTGAAGTGGCCGAGCACCCGGTCGAGGTCGTGGTCGTTCCAGGCTTTCAGCCAGGCGTCGACAAACTCATGCGCTCCTGCGAGATCCATCCTTCTATCGTCGCCCCTCGGGCCCGTCCGGGGCCAGACGCCTACTGCGAGGGCTCGAGGGGGGTAACAGGGGGCGCCGGGAGGCGGGCCCGGCTCATTTCAGACCGGCCCATTTCGGCCAGGGCCTCGGCCGGAGTGACGAACGAGAGGTCGGCCGCCCTTTCGTCTTCCATCAGGGCATCCATGAGGGTGGTGAACGTGTGGCGCAGCACAGGGTGAGAACCGGTGTCGGTGCGGATGGCGAAGGCCAGGTACGGGCTTGGTTGGCTGGTGGCGGCCTCGAACGCAGCATCCCAGAAGTCGCTCGGTCGGGCCCACTCGAGCCACATGGCCAGCAGGCGGTGGCCCGGAAGACTCGGCCCACCGAGGCTGGGCGATACCCGCCGGACCAGGCCGCGGGCAGAGCGCACGGGGTGCTGCAAACGGCGCCGGGCCCGGTGGGCCGGGGTGGGAAAACGACTGCTGTCCGAGGAGGTCAGCGGGACCTCCCACAGGTTGGCTCCTCCCCCACCGTCTTCGGCGGGCCGGAGATAGTCATCGGGGCTGGGCCGGTAGGGCCCGGTCGGTGCGTGGCGAAAATCGCCGGTCTGGCCCGTCCACACCGTGCCCGGGAGCTGGGCGTCACGGTCCGGCCCCTCACCGGGCTCGACCGTGAGGTCAACCGTGACCCCCAGGTGACGCAGGAGGTTCATTGTCGGCGTGCTCATGTACTGGGCACCAAACCGGTGATAGTCAGGAACGCGACCGAAAACCTGGCAGAAGGAGCCCACAGCCAGTTCGGTGCAGCTGTCGACCCACTGCCTGTCTGCGTGCTCGGCCACGGTCACCTGTCGCTCGGCGTCCCAGCGCCAAGCGTGGGGGTGCACGCCGATGGCGTCACCCTGGGCGGCGAGATCGTCCAGTCGTGCCCGGTACTTTTCCGCCACGTACGTGGGCGAGCCGTAACCCATCGCCACCTGCGGATCTATGCGCAACGACCAGCCGAAATGGGCCGGTCTACCCGTCAGCCGGCGGAGCCGGTCCCGAAGGGGCGGCGCCATCTCCAGCATGCTCTCGAACCCGGACCACGGAGACGGTTGGTCTGGACCAAAGACATGGGCATCGGGCTCGACGTCGATGCAAAGGACCAACGGGACCATGAGAATTCGTAGCATGCCGGCCGGGCTCCGGCAAATGAGCGCCTAAGTGCTATTCGCATGTATTCTGTTATCAGGACCGGGGCGGCGCCCCGGCAGCACCAGCAAAATGCAGCGAAATGACGACGGAAGGACGGCCTGAAAGGCAGTTCTGGGCTCTGCCCCACGGTTGCCGACAGCAGGAGCGGGAGCACAACCGTCAACGGGTCACCCGTCCGGTTGTGGTTGTCCGGGATGGCCTTGCGGTGCAGCAGCGAAGCGCAGCTCGACGTTTTCCATAAGGAGGGTGGCCCGTGGAACAAATAGTCGAGGCAAACCACCCTGCCCTGTGGCGAAAGGCGGCGCGCCCGGACGAGCACCGGGCCGTCCGGCCCGGCCCCGATCCCGAGGGCCAAACCCAGCACGGGACGGTGGTAGTGGTCATCCCCACCTACAACCGGCGTGACCTGGTGGTCCAGTCCGTGCGGTCCGTCCTCGACCAGACTTACTCCGACGTGCGCTGCGTGGTGGTCGACAACGGCTCGACCGACGGCACCAGCGAGGTGCTCATCGATCTGCGGGATCCCCGGGTGACCCTGGTCACCCTGAGTGCTCCATGCGGTGCCGCGGCGGCCCGCAACGCTGGTCTGCAAGCGGCGGGGAGCGCTCCCTGGGTGGCGTTCCTGGACAACGACGACCTGTGGGCGCCGACCAAGCTCGAGCGGCAACTGGCCGCCCTGGCGGCCAACCCGGCGGCACTCTGGTCGGCCACTGCCTGCGTCCACGTGGGCCCGGACCTACGTGTTCGCTGGGCGGCCCGGTTGCGTCAGGAGCCCCCGCCGGCCTCGGAGGGGACGGTCGTGCCCTCCCCCGAGATGATCTCCCTCCTGAGCGAGGACCAGCGGGTCCCGGCGGGCTGTTCGTCCGGGCTGGCCTCGCTGGATCTGGTGCTGGCCAACGGGGGCTTCAATCTCGACGTACCCGGTTGTGAGGACTGGGACCTATACCTCCGCCTGGCCCAGCAGTCTCCCCTGGTCTACGTGGACCTCCCGCTGGTGGCTTACCGGGTCTGGGACGGCCAGACCTCGGCCGACGTGCGGGCTCAGGTGCAGAGCGCGTCGGTGATGAGGGCCCGTTACTTCCCCCAGAGCGGCCCCCTGACCCGGAGCTACCGGGCACGCTGGGAACAAGAGGCGGCCCGGCGCCATGTCGCGGCCGGGCGCCGATGGCGAGGTGCAGGACGGTACCTTCGAGCGGCGTGGACCGGGCGGGCCCCGGGCCAGATCGCATACGCCGTAGCGGCGGCGGCCTTCCCGTCTTTCACCGAGAAACGTCTCCGGCGTGTCGAAAGGGCCCGCTCGCTCCCCGACGGGTGGCAGGAGATGGTCGAGCCCTGGCTGGCAGAATGGCGCGCGTAAACAAGCAGTAGGGGTTGAGCGAAAATGGTGCTCGTGATGAAGGTAACGGCCACGTTGTTGCTGGCGCTGGCCGCTTTGGCCCTCCCGACCAGCCTGATCGCTCCCGCGGCAGGAGCGGCAGGGGCCGGAGCGGCAGGGGCCGGAGCGGCAGGGGCCGGAGCGGTGCCCGGGTGCACCGTGCTCCACGGCGCTGGGCCCGGCTACAACGCTTCGATCGGCAATAGCCAGAACGGCAAGACGGTCTGCATAACCGTCGGTGAAAAGCTCCTGGTAATCCTGAGCGGGGGAAGCCCCAACGCTTCGCCGTGGCACGCCATACGGATGTCAAAGCCGGGCGTCTTGAAGATCGCCCCCCTCACGCTCATGCTCTCCCGGGGGTTGACCGCGGCCAACTTCCAGGCCGTGCGGGCCGGTAGGGTGCAGCTCACGTCGGAGCGCTCGCCGTGCACTCCGACGACCTCGATGGCGGTGCACTGCAACGTAATCGAGCTGTGGCGGGTCACGGTGGTCGTTCGCGCTTCGGCACCCTGATCGCCCCCGGCGGGCCGCGGCTTGTCTATGCCGCGGTCACGGCGTGGTGTTCGAACGGATCTCTATCGATGCTGTTTGTGGCAGCGCCAGCCCAGCCGCCACTTCGATCAGCTTGAGGAGGCCAGCCGGGACCGGGCAACTGACATGAGGGCTGTACCGGGCGCAGGTTTTCCATACCATGCCTTCGCGTTTATCCACGAAAAGCTCCTGGAACGCATCTACTTCACGCAACTGCTGGGCGAGCTCTTGGTAATTGGGGCAGTCGGTCTCGATTTTCAAGGCCACGTGCACGGCGTCCTCACAGTGGGCGGTGGCGCGCACTGTGAAGCCGCAGACGCCGGCCTTGATGACTGCTGAATGCTCGCTCAGGCGGCCAGCACTTCTTTCACCATGCGCACGGCGCCCGAA
>PMLI01000288.1 GCA_003158835.1 Acidimicrobiaceae bacterium | reverse complement strand
GAAAGTCAGCCATGGCCCCAGGTTGTGCCGGCCGGCGCGAACAGGACGTGAACCGCTCGACTGCCGGTATGAAAAAAACGTGGATCCGGTGGGCCGGCGTTTCTCAGCCGGCCGAGAGGCAGTAGCCGATGCCGGGCGACGTGCGCAACATGGGCCCCCCTTTTTCCCCTAACTTCTTGCGCAACCGGTAGATGTAGACACGCAGATAATCGGCCTCGTCGCCATAGCTGTCGCCCCATACCTGGCGCAGCACCATCTGATGGGTGCAGGTCTTGCCCGCATGGCGAGCCAGGAACGCCAGCAGCTCGAACTCCTTGGCGGNNCCATGCCGAACGGCTTGGTGACGTAATCGTTGGCGCCCCCGTCCAGCGCCGCGACCTTGCGGTCCTCCAGTGCCGTGGCCGAAAGCACGATCACCGGCACTTCGGACCAGGAGCGGATGCGACGGACGACTTCGAGCCCGTCGAGGTCGGGGAGCCCGAGGTCGAGCACTACCACGTCCGGGGCGCGCAGCGCCAGGCTGGACAAGCCCTCCTCCGCCGTCGCGGTCACGAGCACTTCGTGCCCCTTGGCCGAAAGGGCCACCCGCAGAGCCCGCAGCAGGGCTTTGTCGTCGTCTATGACAAGGACCCGGGCCATGCTCTTCAGCCCTTTCCCACCGTCGGCAGGGTGAAGACGAAGCTGGCACCCGTGGGACCGGCCCCGCGGCCGCCGTCCTCCACCCGGATGCCTTCGCCGTGGGCTTCCAGGAAAGCCTGCACGATGGCCAGTCCCAACCCGCCTCGCCCGCCCGCTTCCCGGCGATTGAACACCTGGAAGATCCTCTCCCGCTCCCCCGGCGGCACGCCGGGCCCGCTGTCGGTGACCCGCACCTCCACCTTGCCCTCCGCCGTGGGGGCAGCCGAAACGGTGACCAGGCCCCGGGGAGGAGAGTGCCGCAGGGCGTTGTCGACCAGGTTGGCCAGTACCTGGCGCACCAGCACGTAGTCGACGTCGACCAGCGGGAGGTCCTCGGGCGCCAGCCACTGGACGTCGGCGCTGCGATCGGAGCGGCCGAGCACCAGGAGCGCCTCGTCCACCAAGTCGCCCAGGGCGGCGGGCTGCCGCCGCAGCTCGAGCGCGCCGGACTGGATGCGGGTCATGTCGAGCAGGTTGGAAACGAGCCGGTCCAGGCGGTCTGCCTGGGCGTCGACCAGCTCGGCGAGTTCCTTGATGTCACCGGGGCTGAGTGAGGTGCCGCTGTCGACCAGGGCCGAGGCGGACAGCTTTATCGTGGACAGCGGCGTGCGCAGGTCGTGCGACACGGCCCCTACCAGGCCGCGGCGGAGCCTGTCGACCTCTTCCAGCAGGCGCGCCCGCACCGCCTCCTCGCGCAGGCCCGCCCTCTCCAGGGCCAGGGCCAAGTGGTTGGCAAAGGCCCGGAGCAGCTCCTGCTCGGCCTTGGAACCACCCGAGCCCCGCACCGCCAGCAACCCGATGGCCTGGCCCGTGGCCACCAGGGCGACGGCCTGGAAGTTGCCCCGGTCCGCCGTCACCGGCCCCAGGTGGACGGGAGGCCCGGCGCCGGCCGACAGTCGTTGTGCGTCCGCTTCCGACAGCGGCGCCCCGGCCGAAGCCGCCACTTCCAACCGGCCGCCGTCGGCCGGCAGAAGAAGGGCGACGCCATCGAGGTTGAAGCCGGACTTTACGGAATTGACGATCGTGTCGAGAAGCTGGGGCGCCGGCAGCTCGCGGACCAGCAGCTCCGAAAGGTCGAAGAGGCGGCGTACCTCCGCCGCCCGCTGCTCTGATTCGGTCTTGGCCAGGTTGGCCGCCGATACGACCCGGGAGACCAGGGCCATCACTACCGCGTACACGCCCAGGGCCACCCAGTCGTCGGCCCGGTCCACGTAAAGGGTGTAATAGGGGGGCAGGAAGACAAAGTCGTAGACCAGGAAGCAGGTGGCCGTGGCCACCAGCCCGGCCCGGAACCCGCCGACAGTGACCCCGGCCACGACCGGGACGACCAGGACCAGAGCCGGCGTGGCCGCGTTGACGTGGTCGCGCAGGGGCACCATGGCCGCGCTCAACGCCACCGCCGTGGCCACAGCCAACACTGAGCCGTAGACAGGCGCGGCCCAAACGGGCCGCGGGCGTCGCCCGCCGGAGGGCACCGGCGCAGGCGTGCCCGTCCCTCCTAGGCGCCCGAGGACGGGCCGGCCGGCGGCGGGACCGGCAAAGGCGGCAAGGGTGGCCGCGACGTTGACAAGCCAGCGGGCGGCTTGCCCTCGGCCACCAGCAGCGAGCGCACCGCGTCCTCGGACTCAGGCGAGGTCAGTACCAGGACCTCGTCGCCGGGCTCGAGGACGGTGTCGCCCCGGGGCACCACCACGTGGGCGCGGCGCACCACCGCGACGACGGTGGCTTCGCGAGGCATGCCCAGGCGCGCCAGCTCCCGGCCGGCGGCGGGAGAGCCGGGGGCAAGGGTCACCTCCACGAGGTGGGCGCCGGACGACTCCAGCTGCAGGATGCGGACCAACGACCCGACCGAAACGGCCTCTTCGACCAGGGCGGCGAGCAGGTGCGGCGTCGACACGGCGATGTCGACGCCCCAGGTCCGGTTGAAAAGCCAGTGGTTTTTGGGGTGGTTGACCCGGGCCACCACCCGGGGGACGGCGAATTCCTGTTTGGCCAACAGCGAGACGACGAGGTTGTCCTCGTCGTCACCCGTGGCCGCCACTACCACGTCGGCGGTGGCGAGGCCGGCGGCGTCGAGGGCAGAGACCTCGCAGGCGTCCCTCACCATCCATTGGACGCCCAGAGCAGCTCCCCGCCGGGCCACCTCCGGGTCTATCTCCATGAGCAGCACTTCATGCCCGGCCCGGTGCAGGTCAGCAGCCAGATAAGTACCCACGTTGCCGGCGCCGGCGATGAAGACCTTCACCGTGGCGAGCCCTTCTCCAACCCGTCCTCCAAGTCACCGAGCGCCGTCTCGTTCACGGCGATGTGCAGGACATCACCCTCCTGACCGATCAGCCCCGGCTTGGGGATAAGCGACTTGCCCGCCCGGGACAGGGCCACGATCCGGGCCCGGCCCGTGGACTCCAGCTCGTCCAAACGGTAGCCGACCCAGGAACCGGGGACCGAGCGTTCGACGATCACAACCTCGCCCGAAGGGCTGGCCCATTCCGTCACCGTCCGTTCGGGCAGGAGCCGGCGCATGACCTGGTCAACCGTCCACGTGACGGTAGCGACGGTGGGGATGCCCAAGCGGCGGTATATCACGGCCCGGCGGGGGGCGTAGATGCGAGCGACCACGTTGGCAACCTGGTACGTCTCCTTGGCGATCCGGGCGGTAAGGATGTTGGAGTTGTCACCGTTCGTCACCGCGGCCAGGGCGTCCGCCCCCGCGATCCCCGCTTCTTCCAGGGCGTCGCGGTCGAAACCGAAACCGACGACCCCTTTGCCGCCCCAGTCCATGGCCAGGCGCTGCAGGGCCCGAGGGTCTTTGTCGATCACGGCGACTTCGTTGCCCTCACGGGACAGGATGGTGGCCAGCTCGCTGCCGACCCGCCCGCAACCGACCACCACCACCCTCATGAAGAACATGCAACACTCTGGAGCAACCTGGCACAACTCGGCCCCGGCGAGCTACGCTCGTGCCGCGGCCCGCTCCCGGTGAGCGGAGCCCGTGGGATTGGGGGCGCCCGCGCGGTGCCTGGCACGAGGGGTCGGCAGGAACGCCAGTGAGCACCGCGGGGACAGGCACCGAAGCTCCACCCAGTCGCGCCGCGCCGGCCGCCCCGGAGCTACCCGAACTGCTCAGCTACAGGATAAAGAAGGTGCTCCTGGGCCGGCCCCTGGTCAGCGAGCAGCTCGCCACCGAACGGCTGGGGACCTTCATGGCCCTGGGCGTACTGTCGCCCGACGCCATTTCCTCGTCCGCCTACGGGACCGAGGAAATGCTGGTCGAGCTGGTCCCCATCGTGGGCGTCGCCTCGTTCGCCCTCGTCCTGCCCGTCACCTTTGCCCTGTTGCTGAATCTCACCTTCGTGTACCTCTCCTACCGGGAAGTGGTGATGGTCTACACCCGGGCCGGTGGTTCCTACGTGGTGGCCAGGGACAACTTCGGCCCGACGGTGGCCCAGGTGGCTGCCGTCGCCCTGCTCATCGACTACACGGTCACGGTGGCCGTGCAGACGGCGGCCGGGACCGACGCCCTCGTTTCCGCCTTCCCCAAGCTGCTCACATACAACG
>PMLI01000005.1 GCA_003158835.1 Acidimicrobiaceae bacterium | reverse complement strand
CTGAGCGGCCCGCTGCTCGACCGCAGATTAGGCAACGAACAGGCGCAGACCAATCCTCAGCGGGGGTGCGTGTGCAAGCATCCGTCAGCGGTGACAATCGGGGTCTCCTGGGTAGCGGTGCCAAAGTGGCCAACAATGGATCTACTAACGAGTCTTAGTGGATGTTCGTTGGTGTTGAGGACAGGTGCTAACGGCAGCCGGGCAACCCAACCCGGTCGAGGTCGGAGGTGGTCCCCGCGGAAGGAGCCAGGTAATAGAGCGTGCCGTGGCCGTAGCCGACTGGCCTGCCCGCCGGTGGGTCGAGCACGGCTCGCCTCCGACGTGGGGACTCCTTGGCGGTGTGGACCTGGCGCTGTCCCGGCAATAGCAAAGCCCGCAGCGACCGCCGGGCGCCTGCCACCTCACCCGGGCTGACCAACACGACATCGAGCAACATCACCCCGGCGCGCTCGCTCTCGTCGCTAAAAGCCCACACGGCCCACCACCGTACGCGAGCCCGCGACAGCACCCGCCTGATCGTTCTTGGCACGCCGCCGGACTGTCATGACCAGAGCTCCCAGCAGCCGCCGCCCCGACCCTGTTGGCCGCCTGCCTCGACGACGCCGACCGCCCGGTCAGCACTGCCGTCTATTGGGCTGGACAGCCGCACCTTCTCAAGCGCGGATGTGGACCTTACACTGTTGGCATTCGAGGGACGAAGGTGGCTTATAGCCGTCGTTAGACCACCACGCCGGCTGCCGCCAAGGGACCCCTTGAAATCTTGTTCAGTACCTTAAGCCGTGGGTGTGACCGGGTGGTGGACCACTGGGCCAGGCGCCCAGGGCGGCCCTCCATTGGGGGTGGCCGTGCTCTCGGCGGCGGCCCATGGGCACGGCGGCGCGGCCTGCTTGTGCCCCCCAATGGGAAGTAGTGGGCGGTCCGCGTCGCCGTCCAGTGGGCCTGCGAGGCTTGGCGGTGTGGACTGGTTGAGCTTCGTGGCGTCGCTGGTGCGCTCGCTGGCGTGGCCCGCCGCAGTGGTGGTCGCCGTGGTGGTATTGCGCCGCCCGCTGGTGGGCTGGCTGGCAGTGCCGCCCCGACGGGTGAAGGTGGGCCCGGGCGGGGTCGAGGCCGAATGGTCTGAACAAACGGCCCGAGTGGTAGAGAGCCTGACCCCCAAACCAGGTGGGACCGGGGAGGTGCCCGAGCCAGGCGCGGCTGTGCCCGAGGCAAGCGACTTCGCCCGGGAGATGCTGACGTTGGTCGACACTGCATCACCGATAGCGGCGGTCGAGGCGTCCTATCAACAGGTCGGCCGGGTGCTCGCCGACATGGTCGAAACGTCAGAGCCGGGGTCGGCGGCGGGCCTGAACGTGGGCCAACTGGCGCGGGCTGCCCACGCCCGGGGACTGATCAGCACGGCGAACCTGAGCGCCGTGGAAGGCCTCGGGGTGATGCACACCATGGCGGTGCTGGACACCAACGGGGAACGCCTGGAGCCGGCCAAGGCCCGCGAGTTCGTGGCGCTCGCCGAGGCCGTGCTGTACGCGCTGCGCACCCAGCCGCGGCCCTGACGACAACCCGGCGACGGCCATGGAGGGCTGGCGGCGGGGCGTCAGACGGCCGCAGGCCGGAGTTTTGGCCATGGACGGCGCTGTCAATACCTGCATGGCCCTATGGGACCGCGCCCTCCGCTAGGAAACCGAGCGACGGGGGTTTCGAGCAATTGCCCCTTCCTGTGAGGCGCCAGGGAGTTTTCGGCCCGGGACAGCACCGACGCACGACGACTTGGGCGTCGATCGGGGATATCGACGTGAGCTGTCTCAGGAGAGGCTCATTCCTAGGCAGAGATCATCCTGGTCCAGAGCTGGCTTGTGCGTATGCGACGATTGAGCGGTGGCTGCTCCTCGGACTCGTAGGACGAGCCCGAAACTTCGAGCCTTCTTGATCGCCTGTGGGGCGTGGGTAGTCGCCGCGATAGTTGCTGTCGTCGTCTACCAGGCCGGTTGGCGTGCCAACTACGACCTCGCGACCCAGGGCCGGATCGTGGTTGGTGTCGTCACCAGCACGACACCGAGCGACCATCTTTTCTGCACCTACCGCTACATGGCCGACGGACGATGGTACGAAAACGGCTCGGACGGATGCCCTGAGGGAGTACGTATCGGGTCGCCGATCCGAGTGCAATACCTGCCCAGGGACCCACAGGTGGACGCCGTAGGTACGTTCATAGGTGACAGAGAGCCGCAAGTCGCCGGGACTGTTCTCGTAGGGGTCATTTGCACTCTCCTTGCCGTGGTCGTCGGACGGCTCGCTTATTGGGGCTCACAACGGAAGGGCCGGCCAAAGTGGGAGCAGATCAGCTGAGCACAATCAGCACCAGTCCTCCCTACGCGGGCGATTCTGCTGGGTAACCAGCAGTCCCTTGCGTCACACCACGAGATCTGTCACCCAATTGCCCGACGCGCACTATTCAAGCGGAGGCAGCGCGGCTGGCCTGCAGATCTCGCGCAAGTCGGCCTTCAAGGTGAGAAACGGCATTATCCACCACACCGGCGGGAACAGCTACGAAAGAAGAGCTCGTGAAGCGCAAGACCTCCTCGACCCCATTAGCTCCCATGACGACGAGCCGAAAATGAAGGCTGAACTGTTGCTTCTTCGGGGACTTGAGCAAGAGCTGGAAGTCGTAGCGCACCGTTGCCACCTTGCCCGACGCCGCTACCGGTACCCGCTCAAGCGGCGTGAAGGCCGCCTCGTAGCCCTCATGCGTCAGGAATAGCTTGACAAGTGCGTAAGTAGGGCCCGCCAGTTCGATCTTGTAGCACCCAGGGAAATCTGCGTTCGAAAAGGCCTGCAGGTCCGAGCGTTGCACGGTCTCGGACGGCTCCGCCATCAACAACGACTGAGCTTGGGGTAGTGCGTCACCAGGTGCAGCCCTGAACATGGCCGGCACCTGCCAGGCCTTGGGCGTGGGCGCCGTGTAGGTGGCCGAAGAGTAGGTGAAGGGTTCGCCAGGCTCATCTACCCCAGTCAGGAGCGAGAGCCGGGCGACAGGAACACCCAGGCACTTCGCGAACTTGCTGTCAGTAGCCCGCTGAGCGGGCAAAGGCGTATTCCCGCAGTACGGCTCCTTTGGGTTGGGGGCCGGCCCGCCGTTGACGCACGGGCCCGCTTGGCCGCTCGGAGCCCAGCGCGCCGGCAGGTCGGTCGCCCTCAAGACGAGAGCCTCTGCCGACGCCCCATCGGGCTGGGCAGTGGCGAGCGCAGGTGTTGCACTCCCAGCGACAATGACACATATCGTGCCGACTATTGCAGCGGACCGGGGCCTCCGCCCCCGACTGCCGCACGGCACCCGCTCGCGTTTCGCGACCGCTAGCATGCCGCCTCTCCGTTCTTCTGGCGAGCTTTCTGGATCTCTTTCGGGGCGTCTGTTGTCAACCAGTGCTCCGCCACGAACAACTGATTTAGGCCAAAGGTGTCCCACGTCCAGTCCACCCCGTCGCTGAGCGGCCAAGGCGGGAACAGTACAAACGTCCTCAGCACACCATAGGAGGCGATGTCAACGTCTGCCCCGACTGATACGCCGAACTCGCCCCCGATAACAGTTCCTGCCTTGGTCGGGTCGGTGATGTCGAAGTTTGGGGACCAGTACACGATTACGCCGGCCCCGAACAAAACGTCGCCACCTATCTCCGCGTACTCGAAAGGACCTCTAAAGAGGTTCCAGGATGACGCGTCGCTCACGTCCAAAGCTAGACCGGCATATGCACCGATGTTCGCCCCAATCGCACCAGAAGGTGAGAAGGCGACACCGGCGTCGCCAATCCGGTGCGTACCTTTCATCATGCCGATGATGCACCCGTTGAGACCGACGCTGGTGAGGATGGCAAAGCCCGCTTGAGCGCAATCGCCAGCGGTCCACATCCCGCTCGGGTCCGCCTCGTTCACCGGGTCGTCGCCGGCATAGGCACGAGTGTCCTGCTCACGAGGGGAGGCCCAACTGCGGCGAGGCCCCACCTTTAGTTAGCGGGTCAATCCGGCTCAAAAACGACGTCTTCCGTGTCGGGTAGGCCCGTATTGACGTATGACTCTAGGCTTATCGTGGCCTTCTCCAGCAAAACGAGCCATTCGGCAGGAGCTTCGCTCCAGGATCCAAAGTAATCGAAGACCATCACGTCTCCATGGTGGTCGCCAATGCTATGAAATGTCTCTTTTAGCGGGTTAGTCCAGGTTACAAGGGCCCATGTACCATCGGTGCCCAGGCTCACGCTAGATCCATCGTTCCTCCTGATCTCCAGGGCTGGAATGCCTCTGCCGCTACGGAGCGTAAGTACTAGATCGAGCAACCGGGTAAGGTCGTCATCCGTTGACACGTGTACGACGACTTGTTGGTCGGACGGTGGGTCCCAGTACGCTGCCTCCGTCGTCGCCTGCTCCTGAATCACGTCGGGCCGGTTCCGNNAAGAAGCCAATCCAAGAATGGGCCTGAACTACCTTGTTCCATAACATAAATATTCATCACCTTGCCCTCCGGCACCATTCTAGACACGTTCTCAAGGCATCCGTTGCTGCCAGCGCACGGAGATCTGTTGATCAATAATGTTGCTTCATCCATGTCCTCCGTGCGCATGAGGGCAGCGGCATGGGCCTCCACATGACTTACGATGTTCCCGTTCATCCCTGGTCGCGGCTTTGGCAAGCCCTGAGATGGTCCGTCGTAACCGCTTTGGAGTTCGTATGCCTCACCGTTATCACCGTAGAGAANNTTCCGCTCGTTTTCGTGCCACCATAGGCTGCAAGCTCAACCTCTTCTCCCGTATCTGCGGCCACATCGCCGGCAGCCTCAAGGCCGAGGTCCTCGAGCACTGCGTCCATCGCCTCGCCGCCGGTGCCGTCACTAACGATGTCCAGAGCCAGGAACGCGAAAAACCCCACCGCCTCTTCGCCGCTCATACCCTCATTATCCGGGGCCAGCAGAGCGTGAAGTTGACTGCTGAACAGCGCGGAGTCGCCCCCGTGCTCGTGGTAGTCAGTCTCAGCTTGGTAGTAGATATTATTATCGTTAGTGACTTGCGAGTATCCGGACCAAAAGGATTGCCACTGGCACATGTCGTATGCAATATCGTGGCTGCGGTCGTAGCTCCTCAGCCACGCCTGCGCTCCCATCAGGTCGGTCGTCAAGCCGAACGTCGCCGGGGCCCCCAGGGGGTACGGGATCGGGCCGGTCAACGCCCCCGTCGGGTCCGCCTCGTTCACCGGGTNNGTCGCCGGCATAGGCGTAGGCTTCTCCGATGTCACGATTTGCGGGTCCACGTTAGTGAGAAAGGTCGCGGAGACGTGGCCCGCTGGATGTCGACCGCAGTCACTGACGCGGCGTGACATGGTGTCTTGCGCACCACCGCTCGTATTGTTGCAAGTTCGAAGGCGGGAAATTGCGTGAAGTTACCTTAGTGTGTACGAACCTAGATGCCGCCTCGTTTTGTAGAGCGCGGCGCTGTAGGAAAAGCACCCCCCAAAGGACCACGTTCACTGCTAGCAAGCCAAAGCAGCCGGCGACGAT
>PMLI01000357.1 GCA_003158835.1 Acidimicrobiaceae bacterium | reverse complement strand
ATAACAAGACGTGAGTTTCTTGCAGGAGCCGCCGGAGCCTCGCTTGTCGGGGCCTCGGCTGGGAGGAAACTTCCCAGCGCGCTTGCGAGAGCATTACAAGGGCCGTACAGCGACGCCGCTCCAAGCGGCGTGGTGGCACCCCTGGCCTATTCGGGCGGGTTGCCGAAATGCACACTCCGCCTTGCCATACCGAGCGGCCCAGAGGCGGATGCTCACGTCGCCCTGGCGCCGGAGTTCAAGAAGTACTCAAAAGGAAAGGTTACGGTCGAGGTAGAGCAGTACGGCCGCTCCGACCAGTACGAGCAGAAGTACCTGACCCTGATGAAGGCGAAGTCCTCGGAGTGGGACCTGGTCCGGGTCGTGCCGCTCGACTTCCTGCTATGGGGGCCGAACGGCTGGCTGATGCCTTTCACCAAGTACATGAAGGACCCCACGCTCTTCAACGCGAAGGTGTTCAACTTCAATGATTACCTGCCGGCACTGGTCGACCTGATCTCGTACAAGGGGCGGGTCTACAGCTTCATCCAGGAAGCCAGCGCCATGTTGACCTTCTACCGCAAGGACCTGTTGGCGAAGTACGGCGGCGTGAAGGCGCCGCCCGAGATCGGGTGGTCGTACGACGAGGTCACTGCCATCTCGAAGAAGATGCTGGCAGGCATGAAGGCCGACGGCCTGAAGACGTACCCCTTCTTCTTCGAGGGGAGCGCGGAGCAGGCGAACTGCACACTGTGGCAACAGGCGAACTCGTCCGGGATGCCGATGATGACGCCCGGGTTCAAGCCGCAGCTCACGGCCCCCGCCATCGAGAGATCGGTGGCCTGGGCCGTGAGCCTGGAGAAGCAGGGCCTCGTCCCGCCGAGTGTCTCGGCCTCCGGCTATGCCGAAGGCATCACCGTGTTCCAGCAGGACATAGCCGCCATGGGCGAGCAATGGAACGCTGGGGCTATCAACCTTCTGGACCCCAAACAGTCGCCGAATATCCACAACAAGATGGGCTTCGCGGTGCTGCCCTACGACCCGGCCGCCGGCCCGAAGGCCAGAAGGCTGTACGCGTCGGTGTGGTCGGTCGGGGTCTCGTCCTACAGCCAGTACCCGGAGGCTGCCTTCGAGTACGCGGCGTGGTTCTCCAGCCCGGAGATAGCCAGGGAGACCGTACTGAAGGGCGGGGGCAGCAGTGGGCGCCAGTCCCTGCTCCACGAGCCGGCCATTTTGGCGTCCAATCCTCAGTACAAGGCCCTGGCCGACTCGTTCGCCTACTACGCACCGTGGCCGGCGACGCCGGCGGCGTCCTACATAGTCGAGGTGCTGATGGTCCAAACGGGCACGAAGCTCTGGTCAGCCGCCCCCTCGACGGCTGGGATCAACCAGGACTTGGCCGGCCTCGATTCGGCCATCCTCGCTTACCTGAAGCAGGAAGGGATCAGTGTCTCGTAGTTTGCCTCGGCAGTCTGCGAGGGAGCTATGGCAGTAGGGTCTGTTATGCCGCGAGCCGGGGACCATCCGGCTCGCGGCACTGCCCGCGCCATGGCCACAAAGGCTTCGGGGCGGTGGGGCAAGCAAACGGGAAAGCCGAGCCGCCGGGACCACCGCGCCGCACTCTTTTTGGCTCTCCCTGCTGCCATCGTCGCCATCGGTGTCATAGTTGCACCCCTGTTTTACGCGCTCTGGCTCAGCCTGCACCGCACACCACTGGTAGGCGGGTCGGTGTACGCCGGGTTCTCCGAGTACAGCCAGGTGCTCCACAGTGGTGCCTTTTGGGCCAGCATCGGGGTGACGGCCGAAGTTGCGGTCCCCACCATCATCGTGGAGCTCATACTCGGCACCACCCTCGCCCTGCTGCTGCAGAACCTACGATGGGCAGGCACGATCCGGCTGCTCCTGATCGTGCCGATCCTGCTGTCGCCCGCCATCGTGGGGGCTGACTGGTCAGTAATGCTGAACCGGTCGACGGGGATCATCAACTATTTCTTGGGGGTGTTCCACCTTCCCCAGGAGTCATTTACGGCCACCGCCAGCACGGCGTTACCGACGGTCGATGCCATCTACGCCTGGCAGAACGTCGGTTTCACGTTGCTGGTGATAACTGCAGGGTTGGCGAGCGTCTCCCAGGAACTGGTGGACGCAATAACCGTCGACGGTGCCAACTATATACAGCGCCTTCGCTTCCTACTGCTGCCCCTGCTGGGACCACTTTTCGCGATCATCATCTTCTGGCGGTTCGTCACGCTCGTCGAGGACTACGGCCTCGTCGGACTGCTGACCGGAGGTGGCCCCGGCACCTCAACGACCACGGCGACGCTGTACCTCTACAACCAGCTCACTGCCGGCGACAATGTGGGCCTCGCCTCGGCGGCCGCCATCATTATCGCGCTCATGACGATCATCGTGGGCATGGTGCTGGCCCGTATCGCCTTGTTGAACAAACAACTGAGAGAGAGAGGTACGTAGTATGCGTCAACCCCATCCCGGCGCATCTGCGAAGATCCCCCTCATTATCCGGTACGCGGTGCTGGCCGTCTTCGTCGTGGGCGCCCTGTTCCCGTTGTACTGGGTGTTCGTGTCATCGATCAAACCCAACGCTGACGTCTTCAAGACGCCACCCGTGTGGACATTTTCGCCGACACTCGGTAACTACCGTCAGATCCTTGGGATGACAAATAGTTCGGCCGGCGGCACGGACTTTGTCCGTTACGCGGTGAACAGCACCATCATCGCCGTTGGGACGGCCATCCCCAGCTTGCTGCTCGGCACGCTGGCCGCCTACGGGATCACACGGTGCAGAGTGAGATGGGGGGGCAGGTACCTGACGGCGGTGCTAGTGGGCCGGTTGGTGCCGCCCGCCGCCCTCCTGGTGCCGCTCTTCGTCCTGTTCACCACATTTCACCTTATCGACACGCAACTGGCCGTCATCATTACGCTGATGTGCTTCGCCCTGCCCTTTGTGGTGTGGATGATGAGCGGGTTCTTCTCAGAGCTACCGCCCGAACTTGACGAAGCCGCTCTTGTCGACGGTTGCTCCCGACTGGGCGCGCTCTTCCGCGTGATCCTGCCGATCAGTGCCGCAGGCCTGGTCGTGACCGGCCTCTTCGTGTTCTTGGGGGGATGGAACGAGTTCCTCATCCCGCTCGTGCTGACTGAAAACAACGCCCAACCGATTGCCGTAGCCATCCAGAGCTATGTCGCCGGCTTCAACGTCCAATGGGGCCCGCTATTTGCCGCTAGTGCCCTCGCTTTCCTGCCGGTGATCATCGTAGGAGCTCTAGCCCAGAGGTACCTGACACGCGGGTTCACCTCGGGAGCGGTGAAGGGCTAGTGGCCGGGACCGGGCCACGACCCCTCGGCTACACTCCCGACCGGAGGAAGGAACCGCTCGAGAAAAGGGGCGGGCCCCGACGGGTAACCATAGTGGACATCGCGCGGAAGGCGGGCGTATCGCCGGGAGCGGTTTCGCTGGCATTAAACGATCGGCCTGGGCTTTCAGCCGGGACGCGGCAGCGGATCCTAGCCATAGCAAAGGAGATCGGATGGTACCCAAGTAGCGCGGCGCGGGCGCTGCAGGGCTCGCGAGCGAATGCATGTGGGCTAATCCTCGCTCGGCCGGCTGAGACCCTGGCATTCGAGCCGTTCTTCATGGAACTGATAGCTGGCATCGAGTCCGAGCTTTCGGCCCGGTCCATAGCCCTCACGATCCAGCTGGTGGACGAGTCCCAGGCCGGGACCGAGTTGGAGCTATATCGCCGCTGGAGCAGTGAACGGCGCGTGGACGGCGTGTTCATAGTCGATCTCCGCGTCGACGATCCCCGCCTTGCTGAGCTCGTTCGCCTAGGTCTCCCGGCCGTGGTCCTGGCCGGCTCGCGTGGACGGCACCCGTTACCGACGATCTGGCAAAACGAAGCCGTTGCCGTCGTGGGCGCGGTGCGGTACCTGGCTGCGCTTGGGCATCGTCGGATCGCCCGGGTCGGAGGTGCCGTCGGCTTTGTCCAAACCGAGAACCGTACCAACGCATACCTCAGGACAATCGGAGAGCTCGGGCTCGAAGCCACAGTCGTCACCACCGACTTCATGGCCGAGACCGGCGCTCATGTCACCCGCCAGCTGTTGTCGGGCCCCAAGCCGCCAACAGCCTTCATCTATGAAAGCGACATCCTGGCCGTTGCCGGTCTCGGTGTCGCGCACGAAATGGGTCTCGATGTTCCCCGGGATCTTTCCATAATCGCCTGCGACGACTCTCCCTTCTGTCAGGTCGTCCACCCGCCCCTGTCGGCCATCACCAGGGATATTCCTGGGCTCGGTGCCGAGGCCTGCAGGCGGCTGCTCGAACTGATCGACCAGGGCGAATGCGCCGATCTCGAACTGCCCTATGGCCATCTCACCCCACGCGGCACTACAGGCCAGGCCCCTTTTCACCCGGCCAGCCACGCTGTAGTTTCCCGGCCCGGAGACGGCCATTCAGACAAAGGAGAAGCGGGTGTCGGATAACAGCTGGCGCAGCTATCTGGTGAGCTGCTCGAACGAAGGGCGCTGGGGAAGTGATGACGACCGCGGCACTCTGAACTATATTTCGCCGGGCGCAATACTGGCGGCGTTGCAGTTGGCTACGGTCGGGGAGGTTATCTCACTTGCTCATGACATCCCCCGCTTCCAAGGGCCCAGTGCAGCCCATCTCGAAGTGGTGCGTAATGGCCCGTGGTTGGAAGATACCGCGTCGATTAGCCCGCACGGGTTCGAGGTTACTCACCTTGACGCAGTGGTACACGCGTCCGTAGATGATCGGCGTTACAACGGGCGCACGACCTCCGACATCTATGACGGCGCTACACTGTCATTTGGCTCAATTATGGCGATGTCCACGGGTATTATTACTCGTGGGGTATATTTGGACGTCGCCGCCGCCCGTGGTGTCGACAGATTGGAAGAGGGTGAAGGGATATCTCTGGAGGACATCCGCAACGCCGAGATTCGGTCGGGGGTGGAAGTTCGAGAAGGCGACGCAATATTCGTTCGTTCCGGGATCGGACAAGTTGAGCACTGGGCAAGGCCGGCCGGCGTTGTGAACCGGCCTGGGATCCTTCCCGAGGTCATCCCTTGGCTTCACGCGAAGAGGGTGGCCGTCTATGCCGGCGACTGTGCCGAATTGCTCTCCCCTCAAGGCGTCGACGGCGACTTCCCGCTCCACCAGGTCGGGCTCCCCGCGATGGGGTTGGCGCTACTCGACAATCCTAACGTGGAGACGCTCAAGTTGGCCTGCCGAAGGTTTGGCCGCCAGGAGTTCCTCCTGGTAGTGGCGCCACTGCGCCTAGTGGGCGCAACCGGGAGCGCGGTCAACCCCCTCGCGGTGTTTTGACGTAAGTCGCTCTGCCGGTGGAGCAGTCGGCGGACAGGTCCCTGGTCCCGGCGCATCTAGTTCGGCGCGAGTAGCAGGCTATCGGTGTGCGGTGGCTCGCCCCCTAAGCCCACCAAGGCTCCAGACGGTACTCCGGGGCTACGACGCCGAAGCCCGGCGGAGAGCCGGAAGGCCCGGTCCGGTTGCCCTGGGCAAAGGGACAGTACGCCCCCGCCGACTTGACAGAAGCAAAGGAGAGGCCATAAAATAATGTGGACTGTTGTTCACATTGTGGTCACGAAGTAGCGGTGAGTTCGGGCACCGCGAGGAACAAGTTGGAGGACGTAAGCCGTCGCCAGAAGGCCCATACCCCGCACTGGGACGGCGACTGTCGTGAAAGGGAGAGGGTTTCGTGCCCAACAGATTGCAGCTCTTCATCGCCGGAGAGTGGCGAGACAGTGAAAGCCACGACTACATGCCGGTCACAAACTCGAGCACCGGTGAGGTCATCGCAGAAGCGCCCAAATGCAGCGTCGCTGAAGTCAATGAGGCCGTGGCGGCCGCCGCTGCCGCCTTCCCGGCGTGGAGTGGTACGCCGCTATCAGCTCGCGTGCAAGTCCTTTTCCGGTTCAAGCAGCTAGTCGAGCGGGACCTTGACGAGCTGGCCGTCCTCTTGGCCACGGAAATGGGGAAAAACCTTGCTGAATCCCGCGGGGATGTCTTGAAGGCGATCGAGGTAGTCGAGCTCGCTTGTGCCTTGCCGGTCACCATGCAGGGGGACAGCCTCATGAACGTCTCGGCCGGTTATGACACCGTCAGTTACCGGGAACCTTTAGGTGTCTTCGCCGGCATCGTACCCTTCAATTTTCCGGCCATGATACCGATGGGCTGGATGGTCCCTCTGGCCATCATGACGGGCAACACGTTTGTTCTAAAAGCGGCCAGTTGGGCGCCCCAAACCGCAATCCGCATGACAGAGCTATGGTCGCAGGCCGGCCTGCCGCCAGGTGTTCTGAACACTATTACCTGCACGCGTTCTGAGTCTGAGCTTTTACTTACACATCCCGACGTTCGCGGCGTGTCGTTCGTGGGCTCAACCAATACGGGGAGGCACGTCTACGCAGTGGCAACGAGTGCCGGCAAGCGCGTGCAGTGCCTGACCGAAGCCAAGAACCATGCCTTGGTACTACGCGACGCGCCCATCCGGCCTACGGCGGCCCGGATCGTCAACTCAGCATTCGGCTGCGCCGGGCAGCGCTGCATGGCGCTACCCGTCGTGTGCGTAGAGGAGGCGATCGCCGAGGAGATGGTCGACGCGATCGTTGGACTTGCGAGGGACCTGAAAATGGGGCCGGCCTGGGCCCCCACGACCGACCTCGGACCGCTTGTCACGGATGAACATCGCCGCTATGTCCTCGACTGGATCGACAAGGGAGTCACCGAAGGCGCCAAGCTCATCCTCGACGGGCGGGGCGCCTCGGTCCCCGGCTACGAGGGCGGCTTCTTCGTCGGGCCCACAGTCTTCGATCAGGTCGAACCCGAAATGAGGATCGGTACCGACGAGATCTTTGGCCCGGTCCTGTCTATCAAGCGCATCAAGAACTTC
>PMLI01000306.1 GCA_003158835.1 Acidimicrobiaceae bacterium | reverse complement strand
CCCAGCTCGAACTTGGTGTCGGCGATGATGCTGCCGCTCTCGGCCGCCCGGGCCGCCCCCTGGTGGTAGGCCTCGACGCAGATCTCCCGCGCCGCGCCAGCCAGTTGCTCACCCACCAGCGCAGCCGCCTGGTCGAAGGAGATGTTCTCGTCGTGGCCGGCGGTCGCCTTGGTGGACGGGGTGAAAACCGGCTCGGGCAACTGCTGGGACTGGAGCATGCCCTCCGGCAGGGGAGCGCCGTGCATGGTACCGGACCGCTTGTACTCGGCCCAGGCCGAGCCGCACAGGTAACCGCGCACGATGCACTCGAGAGGCAGCATCTGCGCTCGTCGCACAAGCATGGTGCGGCCCTCGGCATAGGAGGGGTCGACACCGGCCGCCTCGACGTCCACGCCACTCGGCACGCCGACTTCGAGCAGGTGGGAGGGCGCGACCTTGGAGAGATCCTCCGCCCAAAAGGCGGTCAGGGCGGTGAGAGCCCGGCCCTTGCCCGGGACCGGTTGGTCCATTATCACGTCGAAGGCAGAAATCCGGTCGGAAGTGACGAGGAGCAATCGGTCCTCGTCCACTTCGTAGACGTCGCGGACCTTGCCAGAGTAGAGATGCTTCATCGCCTGCCTCCTCCACGCCACACGGTAGTGGCCTGCGTGGCGGCCCACCACCGGGTTCTAGGACCGGTCCCGGCCCAGCCCTAAACTCGCCACAATGCCTCCCAACTACCGCCAGCACGAAGGTTTGCCTCTGGCCCGGTCCGAGCGACGGGCCGGGTGGGCGGTGGCGGGCGTGGTGGTCCTGATCGGTGCCGGGCTGGGTATCTGGCAGTTCGCCGGCGGCGGTGCCAGTCCGAAGGGGTCGTGCGTGAGCATAAATGTCGCCAGTTCCACTGGCGGGGCCTTCGTCCAGCACTGCGGCGCCGACGCCCGCACCTGGTGCGCCGCCGAAGCCAGATCGGCCGGCATCGTGGCCCGTGAGGCCCAATCTGCGTGCCGACGGGACGGCTTCTTGGCCGGGCACTGATCAGCGCCAGGCCTGATCAGCGGCGGGTGAAGCCGGCCCGGTAGTCGGCCAGGCGCTCGGCTACGGCGGGGTCGTGGACGGCCAGGATCTCGGCCGCCAGCAAGGCCGCGTTGGCGGAGCCGTCGATGGCGACGGTGGCGACCGGGAACCCCCTCGGCATCTGGACGGTGGCGTACAGTGCGTCGAGGCCCGACAGGGCGCTGCCCGAGAGGGGCACGCCGATCACGGGGAGGGTGGTCCGGGCCGCCACCGCCCCGGCCAGGTGAGCGGCCATGCCGGCGCCGCAAATTATGACGCCGTAACCCATTTCCCTGGCCCGGCCGGCAAAACTGGCCACCACTTCGGGGGTGCGATGGGCCGACATGACCTCCTCGACCGCCTCGATCCCGAGTTGGCCCAGCATCTCCAGCGCCGGTGCCATCTTGGCCTTGTCGCTGGCCGAACCCATGAGTACGGCGACTTTCATGCCCTGCCCCCCGTGTGATCGGTGTGATCCGCGTGATCGGTGTGATCGGCGAGGTCGGTGTGGCCGGCGAAGTCGGCGACGTCGGAGCGGTTGACCACTCCCGGCCAGCGGACCATTGCGGCGGCCTGGTAAGCGAGCCGGCGCGCCTCGACCAGGTCCGCACCCGTGCCGACCACGTCGAGGACGCGGCCACCCGCCGTCACCAGGCCTCCGTCAGGGCTCTGCGCCACGCCGGCGGCGTAAACCCGGGCACCGGGCGCCTCCCGGGCCCGGTCGAGCCCCTCTATGGGCGCGCCCGGTTCGGGCTTGTCCGGGTACCCGGGGGTGGCCAACACGACGCATACGGCTGCCTGCTTGGAAAAATCGGCGGCATGGTCGTCCGTGAGCGCGCCCGAGGCGGCTGCGGCCAGAGTGGCGGTGACGTCGCCGGCCCAGCGGGGCAACAGGACCTGAACTTCGGGATCACCGAAACGGACGTTGAACTCGAGGATCTTGGGGCCGTCCTCGGTCAGCATGACCCCGGCATAAAGGGCGCCGCGATAGTTGATGCCCCGCTTGGAGAGAGCGTGCAGGGTCGGCAAGATGGCGCGTTCCATCACGTGGCCCACGATTTCGCCCGAGCCGAAAGGTACCGGCGAGTAAGCCCCCATTCCCCCCGTGTTGGGGCCGGTGCCGCCATCTCCGACGCGCTTGTAGTCCTGTGCGCAATCGAGAGGGTAAGCCCGGCGGCCGTCGCACACGGCGATGACCGAGATCTCCTGGCCCGAGAGCGCCTCTTCGATCACGACCCGGCGCCCGGCGGCGCCGAAGGCCACCCCGGAGAGCTTGGCTCTCACGTCGGCGACTGCCTCGTCCCGGGACCCGGTGACGAGGACGCCCTTTCCGGCCGCCAACCCGTCCGTCTTTATGGCCCAGGGGCCGGGCAGGGCCCGGAGGTAGCTGAGGGCGGGGCCGATGTCGTCGAAGGCACGCCAGCCGGCTGTGGGAACCCGGGCGGCGACGAGGACTTCTTTCATCCAAGCCTTGGAACCTTCCAGGCGGGCGCCGTCCGCCCCGGGCCCGAAGACGAGGCCGCCCCGCCCCCTGATCCGGTCCGCCAACCCCTCGACCAGCGGCTGTTCGGGCCCGATGACCCACAGATCGGCCTCTATTCGCTCCGGCGCCACGTCGCTGCGCTCCAGGCCCTCCATGCCGGGGTTGCCCGGCGCCACCACCACGTCCGCCGTGGCCGAGAGCGCCACCGCCAGAGCGTGTTCACGCCCACCGCTGCCGACTACGCAAACCCTCATCGTTGGGCGAAGCGGATTATCTGGTCGCGTCCGGGACCGACGCCGACGAAGGTGATGGGTGCCCCGGACTGGGCGGACAAGAACTCGAGGTAATCGCGGGCCGCCCGGGGGAGGGCGTCTTTCGTACCCACGCCGGAGGTGCTGGTGCCCCAGCCGGGGAGCTCTTCGTACACGGGGCGCACTTCGTGCAGCACCGACTGGTGCCAGGGCAGGTGCGCATAGCGGGCGCCACCCGCCTCGTACGCGATGCACACCTTGAGGGTTTCGAACGAGTCCAGTACGTCGAGCTTCGTGATGGCGAGCTCATCCAGAGAATTGAGCCGCACGGCGTGGCGCATCATCACGGCGTCGAACCAACCGGGCCGGCGCCGCCGGCCGGTATTGGTGCCAAACTCCTTGCCCCGCTCAACCAGAGTGTCGGCCACCTCGCCCGAGACCTCGGTCGGGAACGGCCCGGCCCCCACCCGGGTTACGTAGGCCTTGGCGATGCCCACCACCCGGCTGATGTAGCGAGGCCCGATACCGGCTCCGGTGCACGCCCCTCCGGCCACCGGGTTGGAGGACGTCACGAATGGGTAAGTGCCGTGGTCGACGTCCAGGAAGGTCGCCTGCGCCCCTTCCAGGAGGACACCGCCCCCAGCCGCCAGCGTGTCGTGCACGAGGCCCACGGCGTCGCCGATGTGGGGGGCTAGACGGGGGGCGTACTCCTCCAGGTAGCGCTTGGCGATGTCGTCGGACGACAAGGCCAAACGGTTATAGATCTTGGCCAGGATGAGGTTCTTCTCTTTGAGGACGACGTCGAGCTTCTGGCGGAAGATCTTCGGGTCGAGCAGGTCCTGCACACGCAGGCCTATGCGAGCGGCCTTGTCCGCATAGGCGGGGCCGATGCCTCGCTTGGTGGTGCCCAGCCGGTTCTTACCGAGGTAGCGCTCGGTGAGGGCGTCTATCTCCTGGTGGTAGGGCATCACGAGATGGGCGCTCCCGGATATCACCAGGCGTGAGCAGTCGATACCCCGGGCTTCGAGGGCGTCGATCTCGTTCAGCAGCACCTTGGGTTCCACCACGACGCCATTGCCGATTACGGGCGTTATGTACGGGTACAGGACACCGCTCGGGAGCAGCTGGAGGGCAAAGGCCTCGTCGCCGACGACGATGCGGTGGCCGGCGTTGTGGCCTCCCTGGTACCGGACGACTACCTGCATCTCCTTGGCCAGCAGGTCTGTCAGCTTTCCTTTTCCTTCGTCACCCCACTGGGTGCCTAGCAGGA
Organism: Acidimicrobiaceae bacterium; assembly: GCA_003158835.1. GTDB lineage: Bacteria > Actinomycetota > Acidimicrobiia > Acidimicrobiales > Palsa-688 > Fen-671. Next base: position 2,513 of record PMLI01000306.1, on the reverse strand, counting down.
TGGTGGCGGGCACGCGAGTGCTCTCCTTCAGAAGTAGCGTCGGCTCAGCGACCGAGCATAGCGCGGGGCGCCCCGGGGCCCCCGGTGGGGCGGCGCGGCCTCCTCACGAGTCGGCGTCGGATGTCTTCAGGCGCCCGCCCCAGCGCTCCTCGACGTTGGCGTAACGCCAGATGAGCATGGCCCCGGCCCAGGTGACCAGGAACATGCCCACGATCACGAAGCCGGCCGTGTTGATGTTGAAGTTGTACATGAAACCCCAAAAACCGTGGTGCTTGCTGAGACCATGGATTTCGGCCGGGAGCAGGCCCAGCGTCTCGACGCCCCCGATGAAGAAACAGATCGCAACGGAAAGACCGGTTATGGCCAGGTTGTAGTAGACCTTGCGCACCGGGTTGAAAAAGGCCCAACCGTAGGCGAGGTTCATGAACAGCCCGTCGATGGTGTCCATCAATGCCATCCCGGCGGTAAAGAGGATGGGGAGGCACAAAATGGCGTACCAGGGGACGTGGCGGGAGGCGTACAGGGCGGTCGTCGCCAGCAGCGCCACCTCGGAGGCGGTGTCGAAACCCAACCCGAAGACGACGCCGACGGGGTACATGTGCCATTCCTTGTGGATCGCCTTTAGCCAGCGGCCCAGGAAACGGTAGAAAAGACCACGGCTTTCGAGCTGGCGCTCCAGTTCGGCCTCGTTGTACTCGCCCCGGCGCATCGACGAGAAGACCTTGACGATACCGGCCAGGACGACCAGGTTGAGCAGCCCGATGAGGAACAGGAAACTAGCCGAGACGATCGTGCCGAAGAGCCCACCGAATTGCTGAAGGCTGGAGTTGTTGTTGGAGACGGCCGAGAACACGGTCTTTTCGGCCACGACTATGCCCACGCCGATGGCCACGACCACGCTCGAGTGGCCCAGGGAGAAGAAGTAGCCGTAGGCCAGCGGTCGGGGCTTGTCGGTGCCCTGACGGTCGTTCATGGACTTGCGAGTGGTGTTGTCGATGGCCGAGATGTGGTCGGCGTCGAAGGCGTGGCGCANNGCCAGGACGCTCACGCCGATCCCGAGGCCCTTGTAGTGGGCCGGGACGACAAAGGCCACGAAGATGAACAGGCCGAGAACGTGAAGGGCCAGGATGGAGCCGAACATGGCCAGGACGCGGCTACGTTCCTGGTGGGTAAGGGCGGCGAAAGAAGCACCGAGCATCTGCTTCGCACTCATCGGCCGCCTGGGCGTCTGGATGCCCATCCCCGCACCTCCCGTCCGAACGGCCGGCCGGCGTGCCGACCGGCCGTTCGGACGGGNNACGGCCGGCCGGCGTGCCGACCGCGAGTGCCTCTCCGAGCCCTGCCAACCTAACACAATTGCGACCTGTACGCGATAAGAAACCCGGTGGGCAGGGCCCGGCGGTCGTATCGTGGTGGGGCTGTGAGCAAGCCGATGCCCTCGCCCGGAGCCATAGTTGGCGGCGCCACCTCATCCGTCGAGGGTGTGCTGCGCCTGGTCCGGGCCCGGGGCGGCCGGGTGACGGAGTCACGGCGCACGCTGTTGGAGGTGCTCTTCGAGGCGGGTGAGCACAAGAGCGCCGAGGAGCTGGCCGAGGCAGTCCAGGAACGGGCCCCGGACGTGCACATCTCGACTATCTACCGCAACCTGGAGGACCTGCAGCAGCTGGGAGTCATCGTCCATTCCCACCTCGGGCATGGCCCGGCCACCTATCAGCTCGCCTCCCTGGCTCACGCCCATTTCATCTGTGAGGCGTGCGGGGCGATGCTGGAGGCACCCGACGAGCTGTTCAGGGGCCTGGCTGACACGGTGAGAGCGAAGCTCGGGTTTTCCATCGACCCCCACCACTTCGCCATGCTCGGCCTATGCCGAGTATGCCGGGGCCAAACCGGCCTCGACTGAAGCAAGGGGGAAAGGGCGGACGCCCCGGGCTAGAAGGGGACCAGTTCTATATGCCGGCCGCGAACCAGGGCTACCGCGGTATGACCGAAGACCGGTAAGGCCCTCAGCGCAGGACCAGCTCCCCGGTCGACGTGGCAACGGTGGCCGGTACCAGGGCGGCGTCGGCCGCGGCGGGGGCGGGGACGGCGGCGGCGGCGGAGGCGGGGACGTCGGCGGCGGGGCTGTCGGCGACGTCGACAGTGACCGTGTCCCCATCTGCGTACTTGCCCCCCAACAACGCCAGCGCCAACGGGTCCCCGATGGCCCGCTGTATGAGCCGCTTCAGAGGACGAGCCCCGTACGCCGGGTCGTAGCCGGTGTGCGCCAGCCAAGCCCTGGCGGCATCCGTCACCACCAGGTTGAGGCGCCGCGCCGCCAGGCGCTTGTCCAGGGCCCGTAGCTGGATGCCCACGATCGTGGCAATGTCGCCCTCGGTCAAAGGCCGGAACTCGACGATCTCGTCGACGCGGTTCAAGAACTCCGGCTTGAAGGCGTCCCGCAGGTCTCCCCGGTAATTGGACGTCATGATCAGCACCGTGTTGGTGAAATTGACCGTCCGGCCCTGGCCGTCGGT
>PMLI01000443.1 GCA_003158835.1 Acidimicrobiaceae bacterium | reverse complement strand
CCACGCCACCGGCCCCGGAGGCCGGTGCTCTATCGTCCTAAAATCCCTCGTCAGAGGGTTGTCGTCCGGCCCACGTGGTAGACTCTCCCAATCCCCTCCCAATCCCCTCCCAAGAAAGGTCAAAGAGAGGCTCCTGCCCATGGTCCGCCCGCTGCCAGAGGTACAGGTCTATAGCATCCAGAACCGGCGAGTTTCCGCCCGGACGAAGCGTCCGTGGGTGGTCCGGTGGTCGGTGACGGGCCGGCAGCACAGCCGGTCGTTCCGCACCAGGGCCGAGGGTGAGCGGTACCGGTCCCTGCTCACTCATGCGAAGACGGTTGGCGAGCCGTTCGACGATCTGAGCGGCGAGCCGTTGTCGTGGCGGCCCGGGCCCGACGACATCCAAGCTCACACTTGGGCTCGGTGTTGGTTGGTAGAGGAGTGGCCGGAGTGGGCGCCCCGCACGCGGGCCTCGGCCATGGAAGCCCTCGTCCGCTTCGTCCCTTTGCTCGTAGCACCGGACGCGGCCGCTCCTCCGCCGGGCCTGAGGGCTCACCTGCTCGCCAGCCTGCCGCCGTCGTCTGCCGTAGCTCCGGACACCGAGTGCGAGAGGTGGTTGGACCGTTGGTGCCTAAAGATCGGCCAATTGAACCGCCAGGTCCTCGCCACCGCCGAAAGGCAGCTGCTCCTGACCGGTGACGGCCGGCCGCTGGCGGCATCTACGGCTTCCCGGTACCGCAAGGTCGCCCACGCCTCCATCAGGCGTGCGGTCGACTTGGAAATCCTGGCCGCGGATCCGTGNNAGGGGCCGGTCACAGCGCAAGGCGGCGCGCCCCAAACCATTGGACGTGCGCCGGTTACCGGAGCCCAAGACCATGGCCCGCGCCATCGATGCCATCGCTACACACCAGCCCGGAAGCCGGACCTACCAGCTGATGACGGCGGTCGTGTACTACGCCGGGCTGCGGCCGTCCGAGGTCGTCATGCTCAGACCGCGGGTGCTGGTGCTCCCCGAGGACGGCTGGGGCCGGATCGACGTGGTGGAGGCCGACATCTCCTTTGACGAACCGGGCGAGCCCAAGACGGGGGCCCGCTCGGTCCCGATCCCTCCCGTGCTCGTCGCCATGCTCACGGCTTGGGTCGAAGAGAAGGAAATGGGTAGTGACGCTCTGCTGTTCCGTACCCGTACCGGCCGGCTCCCGCAGCGCTCCAATTGGGCACGGGCGTGGCAGCGAGCCTTGCGCCAGACCGGGCTGTCCCCTCTGCGCGTCTACGACTGCCGCCACGCAGCGGCGACGACATGGCTGAAGGCCGGTGTCCCCCTCGGCGAGGTGGCGCGAAGGCTCGGGCACAGCGTCGAGACACTCGTGTCCACCTACGTCGGGGTGTTGGCCGAAGACGAAGGGCTGGCCAATGCGCGGATCGCGGACGTCCTGGCCGGATGAGCCATCCCGCCACCGAAGCCCGGACCTGCCGTCATCGAACGTGACGACCATCATGCGCACCGACAGGCACCGCGGCGGTTGTCGAGCCTGGGACGACTGGAGGCCCAATGGCCTCCGATAAGACGCCTCGACGGGCTCGCCAAACCAGGCAACCCCTTGTGCCGCTCAAGACGGCCCNNCGACGAGCCGGTGCCGGGCCGAGAGTTCATCTCCTCGTGCCCCACTTCGGTCCAAGCCAAGCTCGTCGCCGTGCTGATCGCAGTGGCGGCCGCCCCGCCCCACCGCTTCTCGGGGGGAGGTTTTTGGGAGGCGATGCACGACCAGATGACCGGTTACCACGAGGTTCGCGTCGACGGTCCGCGCCGGGGGCACTACCGGCTGTTCTGCAAACTGGACACGATGGCCATCGGCCGAGGCCCGCTCTTGACGGTTTTGTGTGGCGCCTCTAAGCCCTTTCAGACGGAGCTCTCCGAAGCCGTCTACGACCGGGTGCTCGCCCTGGGCCGCGAATACCTGTCGCGCAATCCGCGCTCGCTGGCATAAGCCTCAGGCCGCCGGCACGGGTTCTTGTCGTCGGGGCCTTACGGTGGCCTGACGAGGTGCCGGGCTGCGCACCGTCAACTGGTCGGTCACCTGCTGGCGGGTTTGACGCTTCATCGGGACGAGTTCGACCTGGAACCCGAGCACGGCAGCCACGTCGGTCAGAGTCTGAAGGGTCGGGTTCGCCGCCCCGGCCTCCTGGTTGAGGAGCCGCCGGATGGCGGAACCGTGGCTGTCGAGCGCTCGCGCTACGTCTGCCCTCGTGAGCCCGGACTTCTCGAGCGCATCGACCAGCAGGTTCATCACCCGGTCCGCGGTCTGGATCCGGTTCTGCTCGAGGACAAAGTGCCTACGGAACTCGGGATCCTCGAGCCGCCGCTCAACGTCGTCCCAAAAGACGCTCCGTTCCCTATTTGCCATATCACCTCCTAGGTCTGGTCTAAGCGTAACATCAATGTATCGGCCTCAGCCGGCGCACAAGAGGGAACTGGAGCGCTCCCCCTAGGTTCGTCGCTCCGACCGGGCCCCGACCAGGTGCTGCGGTTCACGGCCATAA
>PMLI01000097.1 GCA_003158835.1 Acidimicrobiaceae bacterium | reverse complement strand
GCCTGCATGTCGATGACCTCGGACCACGAGTGCGGTTCAAGACTACGCGTCGTCCCTCGACCCCGCCTGCCCTGCGGTGCAGATGAGCCGTGTGGCGCCACGCAAAGTGCGCGGCCAAGAGGGGGCGGAGGCCAGGTGATGGGTCCGGTGCGAGTACTCGCCCGTTTCGACCAACGCACGAGCAAAGGCAAGCTCGCTCTCGATCCCCTGTCCTCGGTCCGGGAGGGCAGGCTTGGTGGCCGGCGTCGTCCAGGTCACCAGATTGCCCAGATCTGGCGTGCCACCGCCAGCGACCGCCCAGGCTGCCGCCCGCGCCCGATCGACGGCTCGGGCGCACCGCTCTACCGCAGCGTCAACTACATAAACGCCGCGCGGAGGGAACACGTCCGGCTGGGCGCGTGGGCGGAGCGCTCCTGCCAGACTGCTCTTGGGGCCGAGTCGGGTTTGCCAGGCCCGCAGGCGGCCCGTCGGTTGCCCGCCGGGTTCGAGCCGGCGTTAGCCTCAGCCCAATGGCTCGCCAGTTCGGTCGATTCGCCGTGGGCGTGGTTGCCGTGCTCAGCCTGCTCCCCTCTACTCTGGCTCCCACAAAGAACGGTGCCGCGCACGCAAGGGCCGCGACCACGATCTTCACCGAGGCCAAGACGGCCATGATGAACGCGACGAGCTTCCACGTCCTGGGCCACTTCGGCTCCGGGGCCGGAGAGACGACCATCGACATGAGCATGTCCCCGAGCAAAGGCGGCGGCAGCTTCCAGCCGTTCCCGGGGGGCACGATGGAGGTCGTCGTCACGGCCAGCACCGTCTACATCAGGGCGGACGAGAGGACCTGGCAGGAACTGACCGGCAGCAAGTCGACGGCCGAGCTCGTCGCCAACCGATGGGTGAAGGAGCCCGAGGCCAACCCCTCGTACCCCTCGATCGTCGAGTTCACCGACTCCCGGCGGTTCGTAGGCCTGCTCACGACGGGCCTGGCCGGGTTCTCTGAGCTCGCGGCCCAGGCGAGATTTCGAGGGCGCCCGGCGGTCGTCCTCACGGACTCCGAGCACGACAAGATCTATGTTGCCGCCAGCGGTACGCCGTACTTACTAGGCATCCAAGGACAGGGCAACGGCTCGTCTGGCTCCATGGTCTTTTCTGATTTTGGCGACGCGCCGATGCCGGCTGTGCCCGCCCACGCGGTCAACCTCCCAAAGGACGGCTAGCTCGCGACCTCCCCGGGGTTTGGCTGACCGTGTCCCGCCGCCGGCCGACGGGAGCGGGCCGTTTGGGGTGTTCAACCTGCGCCTCGCCAACGGCGAAGTCATCAGAGGGAGCCCAAGTCGTGTCCGGGGTGTCATTGGTTCAATGGTTGACGCCACGGGCGCGGGCCTGAGCGGAGATGTCGTAGACGTCGAGTACCTTCCCGAAGGGCCGTAACGACCGTTACCGGGCGGGTCGTACCGACGCGCCGTCAGCAGTGGACATACCTCAGGAAGGGCTTGAGATAACGACGGCTACGGGCGCAACGGCCCAGGCCAGGGTGCGCCGCAGAATGTTCGTCCCGGAAGCCCGGGCAGCCGGGCACGTGGTGCACCCCCTAGCGGCGAAAATGGTGCGGATGGAGCAAGGGCCGACGCCGCCGATGACCGACGTGGCGCGCTCGGTGGTCCGTGCCCGGCCGCCCGAACAGGCGCTTCGTTGGCTTGTGACCACGCTGGGGGCGACAGGTGTTGTCGACGTCAAGCCCATGCCTGGCGGGTCCACCTGCGCAATGCACAGGGTCACGCTGCACCGCCCGACGCGAGGGCCTGGAGTCGTAGTCCTGCGTCGTTACGTCCTGGACGACGTGCTAGTCGAGACGCCTGACATCGTCGCCCACGAGGCGGCCGCCCTGCGCCTGGCCGCCACCGCCGGTACCCCCGTCCCCGAGCTGCTGGCCGCAGACCCAAATGGCCACGAGGCCGGCGCACCGGCCGTGGTCATGTCCTGGCTCGACGGGCGGCCCGAGTGGGAGCCGCGCGCCCGTCGGCGGTTCCTGGCCGAGACCGCCGACGCCATGGTCGCAATCGCCGCCGTCGAGGTCGCCGACAGTGAGGTGCTCCGCCCGATCGGGCACTACCGCCAGGCGAGCTATGACCCACCGCGGTGGGCGACGAGGCCCCGGGCCTGGGCGCGTGCCGCCGAAGTCTTCCAAGGGCCGGTCCCCGCCAGCAACGTCAGCTTCGTGCACCGGGACTTCCACCCCGGGAACCTGCCTTGGTCCCGGGGGCACCTGAGCGGGGTCGTCGACTGGCAGTCAGCTTGCCTGGGGCCGTCCTCGATCGACCCCGGCCACTGCCGGCTGAACATGCTGTACTACGACGCCGCCCTCGCTGACGAGCTGCGCCAGGCGTGGGAGCAGCGCTCGGGCCGGGCCGTTGACCCATGGGCCGACGTCATGAGCATCATCGGGGCGCTCGACCACCTGCGTACACCAAAGGAGCCCTCCAAGGCGCGGTTGGCGATCGAGGACGCCCTCGCCCGGGCCGTCGCAGAGCTTGGCGGCTGACGGCTGCTTGCGCAAGTTCTCCCCCCTTGTCTCTCAGCTTCAGGTCAACAGCCCAGGGGCCCGCTTGGCACGCCCGGTTGCAGTTATTGCTGATGGTGTAGAGTACGGACATGGTCGTGGCTCGAAGCTCGCTCAGCGTCCTGGCCGCTCCCGATGAGGGCACGCGAGCCGATGCGGCCCGCCTTGCGGCTGCTGCCGACCCGGGCAGCGAGTTCGGGGCGGCCGTGCGGGAGCTGTTCGAGGGGGTCGCCCGCGGGGACCACCTGATCGTCCTGCGGCCCGACCAGGAGGTCACGCCGGCAGGGGCGGCCGACCTCCTAGGAGTGACACGCCAGTTCGTGGACCGCCTCCTTGCTGACGGGGTGCTCGCCTTCCGCCGCCTACCGGGCAGCAAGCACCGCCGCATCAGGGTCGGCGACGTGCTCGCCCTGGCAGAAGAGCGCCAGCGCCGCCAGCAGGGCTCGGAAGTCCTGCGAGCCGCTCTCGGCTAGCACCTTTCCTCAGGTGGCACGCCCGGACCGGGTCTTCGTCGACGCGAACGAGCTGTTCCCCTTCAGCGTCATGGACCTGGTCCTGTCGCTGGCCGAGGACCTGTTGATCGACTTCGTGTGGACTGACGAGCTGCTGGACGAGTGGGAACGGGTGATCGTGCGAGAAGGCAGGAGGGCTCCCGAGACAGCACGGTCGGTGACCGAGGCGGTCCGGAGGTTCTTCGGGAGCACTCGGATCGGACCCGAGACCTACAGGAGCCTCATCAGCACCGTCCCCGGTCCCGACCCTGACGACAGGGCCCACACCGCCGCCTGCGCTTTCGGGGGTGCGAGAGTTCTGCTCACGCGCAACGTCCGTGACTTCCCTATCGATTTCCTTGCTGGCCACGGTGTCGCCGTTTGCTCTGCAGACACCTACCTGGCCGGCCTGCTCCGCAGGCGGCCGGCCGCTTTCGTCGAGACTTTGGAGCGCATGGCAGCCGAGAAACTGCGGCCCCCGATGTCGCCATGCGATGTTGCCGACGGCCTCGCCAGGGCAGGTGCGACCCGGGTGGCAGCGGCCCTCCGCCACAGGTTGGGGTGCCCGTGACTGTCGGCCAACGACGGCTGTCTTCAGCGTCGTGGGTCAACTGGTTCCAGATCCACCTGTTATGCGTCGTCTAAGAACCTTGGAGTTACAAGGGAAATCCACCCATAACGACGGCACTGCGTGCTCGGACCGTGACGGGTATGCGCGACATAACGCCCGGCCCAACCGAGCTGAGAGGGTCAGCTACGTGGCGCCGGTCGTCGTGCCTCGATCAGGTGCCGGGTCGAGTGTGCGACGAACGGTTTGCCGTCCCGCATCTGGGTGTCAAGATCTGCGAGCTTGTCGCAGTACTTCTCGACGGAGAAGTCCGGTACCCACCAGACGCACTTGCGAAGGAGCCACACCACGGCACCCACGTCGTAGAACTCCATGCGGCACCGGGCGGTACGCAGATCGGTGACCACCAAGCCGGCACCTTGCGCGGCAGCACATTCACGTTGTGGGTCCCGCCCCTCGCCTGCTCGGGGGAGCAGGCCGAGGAAGTGCTCGATCAGTTCGAACGCCGACCCCGGCCCGACGTGCTGCGCGAAGTAGTAGCCACCTGGTGCGAGGACGCGGTGTACCTCTTCCCAGTCGGGCCGTACCGGGTGCCGGGCGGTCACGAGCTCGAACGACTCGTCCGGAGCGTCCTTTACGGTCTCGATGATCTGCACGCCGCGCGGGCCCAGCAGTTTGCGGGCACGCTGAGCGTTGGCTGGCCACGCCTCGGTAGCAACCATCAGCGGTGGGAACGTCGGTACCTCCGCCAGGACCTCGCCGCCGCCAGTGTCGATGTCTAGGGCGGAGCCGACCTGGCCGAGCCGATCCGCTAGGAGCTTCGCATAGCCCCAGGGCGGGCGCTCTTCAGTCGCCCGCCCGTTCAACCCGTCAAACCCCCGTCACACCCTGTGACATCGGCCGCAGCGACCTCTCCCACCAGTTCATCGAAGGATCGCATCGTGACATCATCCCATCCGCCGCTCCCGCCACATTGGGACACCGCTCGACCCCCGTCGCCTGAGTGCGGTAAGCGGACCGTGGTCTGGACGAGCGTGCGGTGCCATTTCTCTGGCAACCGGTGGATACGCCGAACTCCATGAACCAGTTAGGGCACGGCCTCCCTGGCGGTCGGGACGATATGAGCGCAGCGGCTGCGACCCGGGCCGACCGCCCGTGCCAGAGTGGAGCTATGTTGATCTACAAGCTCCTCCTGCCGTCCGAATGGGCAGAGTTCGAGGGGAAAGGGCACTTTGACGGCTCACCGTCCGACCTCAGCAGTGGGTTCATCCACTGCTCTTCCCGGGTGCAGGTAGGGGCAACGGCCCTCCGGGTGTTCCCAGATGAGCCGGAACTTGTTGTGCTCGCACTGGACACCGAGGTGCTGGGTGATGCTCTCCGTTGGGAACCGGTTCCGAGCGGGGGCACCTTCCCACATGTGTACGCTCCACTGCCGAGGGCTGCGGTGACCGCTGTCTACCACGTGGCCGGCGCTGCTCTCGCAGATGCCCTCCTTCCCGACCAGTGATCGGCCGGTATAGCTCCCAGCTCAAGAGAGACAGAAAGCCTGTTCTGCTCGCGCTCCGCCACCGCCTGGGCGCCCCCTCCCCCGCGCCGGAATGACGGTCCGCGCCCCAGGACCGCCATCCCGGAAAGGCGCAGATTGCCAATGGCCATCCGACGCGCCCCCTCGCGGGCTCGCGGCCCCAAGAGAAAAGCCTGGCAACGCTCACTGACCTGCGGTTAGCTGGGTCGATGCCGGCCTCTATGCGCGCCGATTCGTTCCTGGTCTGTGGCACGCCGCGGACCGGCAGTACGTTGCTGTGCGGGCTGTTGGCTGCCACCGGGGTCGCCGGTAAGCCCGAGTCGTACTTCCGATTGCCCGACGAGCGCTCCTACGCCGAGAGGCGGGGCCTCCATGTCGGTCCCGACGGCCCGCTCGACTACGGGGGCTACGTTCGAGCCGCCGTGGCCGCCTGCAGTACCGCCAATGGCTTGTTCGGAGCGAGGGTCATGTGGGGGACCATGGGCGAGGTGGTCGGAAAGCTGGCGCCGCCGCCCACGAGGACTGCCGCGGCGCACCCCTCACCCTCGACCTCGTAACGGGGCCCCCGGCCGGTGGGCGGGCCAGCACTCTATGTCGTAGAGCGTCTCGTCCCTCATGGCACAAGGGGCCTTCGCCCAAGTGGAAGGGAATCAAATGCCCGGACGAGCCGTGCGCTATTGGCAGGACCGAGTGGCGACAACAGGCTGGGAGGAACGAAAATGGACGCCGAAGCGAAGCCGGTGAGCCCCGCCGCCGCGCGTCAAGCCGTCCCGGCAGGACCAGGCCGGCAGTGCCGGTGTTCAGGCCGGTCATTCGGGCGGGCTCAATGGGTGTGGCTGCTGTTGTGATAGGCGTTGCCACATGCGGCGTAGCGTTTGTCGTTCGCTGGGTCTTGTGGCGCCGAGAAGCATCCGTCGCAGTACTTCGTTATGGGTGCGCCGGGCGGCGCGCAGCGCGAGATCTCCCTCTTCTGTGAGGACGGTGAACCATTTGCGCCGGTCAGTCGGGTCGACCTCGCGGCGGACCATGCGGTCGCGTTCGAGGCGGGTAACGAGATGAGTCGTACCAGCCGGGCTGAGCAGCACTCGATCGGCAAGCGCTGACATGCGGAGCCGCTTACGGGGAGCGTTGAACAGAGTTATCAGCACGTCGAACTCAGTGACCGCCAGACCGTGCTCGCGGCGCAACTCGGCGTCGAGGCCCTTGAGGACCGAACGGTGCAGAAGCATCAACGCGCCCCATGACTCCCACTCGTCAGGGGCGAGGAACTCGTGCTCCCCGGGTCTTGACTTCGCCACGGGATCGAGTATATTTCGTTTCGTAGGAAAACATCAACCACCAACCCCGAGGGGGCATCCACCATGAAATTTGGGATCATCCACCACTTTCCCGGCGGCACCAAGGAGAACTACGAGGCCTCGATCGCCGCAGTTCATCCAGCCAGCGGGCTACCCGACGGGCAGGTCTTCCATGCCGCCGGCGCGTCGCCCGGCGGGTGGACCATCATGGCGGTCCACGAGTCCAAGCAGAGCTGGGCAAAGTTCCGCGACGAGATCCTCTTGCCCCGCATGCAAGCGGGGATCGCGGGTGGGTTCCCGACCCCTCCCCAAGAGACCGAGATCGACGTCTCGACGGTAATGCCTTAGTGGCACCGACAACGCGAGCCGTACGAACAACTCGGGGATTGACATGATCGCCAACAACCGGATCTCGGCTGTGCTCGTCTCGACCGACTTGGCGAGGAGCCAGCAGTTCTACGAGAGCAAGGTGGGACTGACCCTCTCACCGGAGACGATCAAGAACCACCTGCTCTTCGAGCGCGGCGACGGCACAACGCTGCTGATCTATGGCCGTGGCAGCGGGAACAAGGCCGACCACACCCAGGTACGGTTCTGGTCGTCCGACATCGACAAGGACGTCTCTGCGCTCGCCGCGAACGGCATCGAGTTTGACGAGTACGACACCGAAACCTTTAAGACTGTCGACCACATCGTCACCTCAGCTGGCATCGGCCGTTCGGCCTGGTTCAAGGACCCCGATGGGAACACCGTCGCAGTATTCCAACCGGAGTAGCCCACCATCCGGTAGAACGAGGCCTCTCGTCGCTCCGCCTATCGCCGGTGCGAGGTTCGTGTCATCCGCCAATTGGCCGACCGGCACGCAACCCCGCGGCCGGTCGGCCGGTGGTCTTCCAAGGCCGGACCAGCGGTATGCCCGGCCGGCCAGCCGAGCCCGCACCCTCACTGGTGTCGCTGTCGGCCGTCACCGCTTCGTCGAATGCTGAGTTGGTCCGGGCCCACCAGTGGCTCGGTTTCAGCGTCAGGGAGCCCGTGGTCAGTTGCGAGGGCCCAAGCCGCGCAATTGTGGTCGGGGGAGCCCATTCGCCAGGTAATCGCTCGGGGGGGTCACTCGCAAGATCCCCAGATCTGCGCTCATGACTCGGCGTCCCTGGCCAGCCCGGAAGCCGAGCCGAACGACGGTTCCGGCGTCGGCCAGCCGCTCCTCGTCGGACGGCGAACGCCGCCAGAACTCACACGCAGATCCTCGACGCCGTCCAAGGCGTTAGATGGCGCGGTACCAGGCCGAGGCCGGTCTGGTACCGGTTACCCGTGATCGCCGAATCGCTACCCGCCTCGGAGCCTGGCAGCACTGCCTGGCGAGGCACGCCGATCGGCAGATCCGGGTCGTCGCGATCAGCCGGTTACTTTCCGAGCTGCGGCGTAAGTCCGTCCACGTGCATCTCGTAATACTCGTTGTTCGCCCATGGTCCGACCGCGCCTTCAACCACCTCACGCACGGCTTCGACCGATTCGCCTTCCCAGATGCAGATGCCGAGTCCGTGATCGTTGGTGGCCGCATGGATTGGCAACGCAACGTGGGAAGGAAGCCCAGCTTCGAGTGCCTTGGCCTCCGCGGCCTGGAAGCCTTCGGGGTCGTGAATTCGGTGGATGACTGTCACAAACACGGGGTTACCGTCCCTTCGTCGGGGTGACTGCGCGGGAGCGCGGCACCTATTCTTAGCACGCCCGACAGTCGCCGGGCTGGTGCGCCTAACCGCCACCACAGATTGCCCCGATCTGGCGCGCCACCACTAGCGACCGCCCAAGCTGCCGAGCGCGCCAGTCCGACGGTGCGGCGCTCCATTCAAGGCCGCGCCGGCCGCGACATGACGCTCTTCACGTGCCCGGTGGGCCTACTTGAGGCCGGTACGCGACACCTGGGGGCGATCGGCGGGTCTACCCGTCGGGAACGGGCGTGAAGGCCGTTAGCCTTGAGCACCGTCGTCGTCAGCGGCCGGAAATGGGGAGCTCATGGACAAGGACCTGGTGGACCAGGTGATCGACGTAGCTCAACGGGTGGTGGCCAGCGGGGCGATCTCCGCGAACGGACATGGCAACGTGAGCCTCCGGGTGCCCGGAGCGCAGGAGATGTACTTCACAGCAGGCCCGTCACTGAGGAACCATGCCTCGTCCGCAGTAGTGCGGATAAGCCTGGACGGGGCCCTGTTGGAAGGTGACCTGCCGCCAATCCAGGGCGCGGTGGTCGCCATGCACACGGCGATGTACGCCGACAGCCCCGATGTGGGCTGCGTGCTGCACACCCATTCGCCGTACGCAACGGCCTATGCGGTAGCCCACCACCCCATCGGATGTTGGGTAGAAGCCCTGGCCATGTTCGGGTTGCCTAGCGGGGTACCGGTGGCCGGGTACGGGCCACGGGGCTCCGACGAAGCTGTGGCCCAGATCCGGGCCGCGATCACCCCCGGCGTCCCCGCGGTCCTGCTGTCCAACCACGGGGTGCTGGTGTTCCACCGGACCCCCGAGCTGGCCATCGTCGTTGGCGGGATCATCGAGGAGGCGGCGCAGGCCGGCATCAACGCCGCCAGCCTTGGTGGTCCCGTCGAGATACCCAAGCAACTACGGGCGGCGGCTCTCCAGCGAGCAATGGCGTTCGAGCGCCAAGGGACGGCTCACGCCTAGCTCCAACCGTCGTTGCCGCCCCGGCAACTCGAGGCCCGTATGTCATCGGCACGCTGCGGGCTGCTTGGGTCGCTGTTGGCGCACCACTCGGCAGCACCTGACAGGTTGAGAGCCGATGGGAGGGCACCGTCCATCTCGGCGGCCTTCCCATAGAGGACTGCCCGCTCCGGGCCCACACACTCAGGGAGCGGTCTTGAGAGCCAGATCTGCGGTTCGGGCGTGCGGCCGCCGGGCTCGGCGTTGCACTATGTGCGCGCCCTAACGACGGGTACGGCGTGAGGTGACGCAGGTGCGAAGACACGCATAACGTCGGTACAACCGCTGCCGCGGTCACCCAGCGGAGGTAGTGAGGGGAGCTTGCACCTTTGTCACGGCGGCCGGCGCGATCGTCGTCGGTGGTGTTTGCGAACTCGAGGCGGTTAGGGCGCGTGTGAGGGCCGCGGCGTGGGAACTTTGAGAGAGCCCCCGGGAGTTAGTCGAACATGACGTGGCGACGGTTCTGGGCGGCGACGGTAGCGCTCGCCCTGGCGACCTCGGCGTCTTATTCTTCGGGGACCGCAAGCGCAGCGGCCCTGAGCCCGCCAACGCCCTACTCGGGTTCGGGGGCACCGGCGCTACTGGCGCTCCCAGGAGGTGTGGTCTGGGACTACGACGGCTCGCAGATCCTACGTAGCACCGACTCAGGCGCCAGCTGGAAGGCACTGCTGCCCACCTGGCCGCTCACACAAGTTTCGCTCCAAGTAACGGGAGCGTTCTTCCTCAACGCCGACGACGCCTGGGCCGAGACTGAGCACGAGTGGCCGGCTCAGCCGGGGGCGACGACGACCTGGCAGACGACCGACGGCGGGGCTACCTGGCACCAAGGCATCTCACTGCCGGGCGCGCCGCAGTACGGCACCGCAGGCTTTGACGAGTTTGTCTTCGCCGACGCCCAGCGCGGTTTCGGCTTCGGGGTGGCCGGGGCCAGCACTTCTGGCTTTCAGCAGCAGCGCCAGGACTCTTTTTGGGCCACCTCGGACGGCGGCGGGGACTGGGACGAGGTGACCGCTGCGGGCCTGCCGTGGGAGGACAGTACCTATTCAGGCATATCGGCCATCGGCTGTAGCCAGGCCGACCCGTTCAACCTGACTGCCGTGTCTGCCAGCGTTGTGCTCCTCGCCGAAGCTGGTTGCCCGGTGAGCGAGCCTGGCCTCTGGCGGAGCGCCGACGGGGGCCACGACTGGGCACCAGTGCACCTGCCGCCACCACCGGGAGGGTGGGCCGGGGCCGAAGCCTGGCATTACCCGGGCGTCGGTGGAAGCGGGGCTGAAGTGCTCGCGCTGCGGTTCTTCAGCGGCAGCTGGTAAAACCCACCTTTGGCATCGGCGTCATCTGCGGCCAAACGGGCGGGACGCGGGTGGTCGCCACCCCCAACGAAGGCCGCAGTTGGGCGCTCCTGGCCGTCCCCGAACCCAACAAACTACAGTGCGGCACGGTGGCACCTTCGCCAGGGACAATCTCGGGTGTTTGCTTCGGCACCGCCCAAGTGGGGTGGGCCGTCCTGCACGGGGCGGGACAAGGCGATGCAGTGGTTGACAGGAGCACCGACGGCGGCCAGCAGTGGTCCGAGGTGGCGGCAATCAACTTCCCACCCAGGCGCCTTTACGTGCC
>PMLI01000123.1 GCA_003158835.1 Acidimicrobiaceae bacterium | reverse complement strand
ACGGGGCCCAGTTGCCGCACCCCACCATGTTGGTCCCCGTCGTGAGCGTGCAGGCCGGTTGGACAACGCCTTTCAATTCGCCCGATTTCCACACGAGGCGGCCGCCCTGGCCGCCGTAGTAGCCGAGGCGGTAAGCGCTTATGTGATAGTGCGCCGCCCCGGTGGTGACATAAAGGGTGACCTTCTGGCCTTCCTGTGCCGCCGTCAGGTCGGCGAAACCGTTTATGGAGGCGCCCGCCGTCCCCGCCAGGTGCCAGGCCTTCGTGCCGGTCTTGCGGTTCTCGTCGATCACCCAGCGCGCCTCCACCCCGTCCGGCCCGCTGAAGGTGGCCGGCCCAGCCACCTTCGGCCCGAGAGGGGCCGTCGTAGTCGCAACGGCGCCCGAGTGCGCCGCCTTGGTGGCAACCGCGGTCGTCGGGACCGCCGCCTTCCCGCCCGTGCCCCCGCAGCCCGCGACCACGAACACGGCCGCCAGGACGGCGGCGGCAGCACGGGCGGGCGCAGCGTTCATTTGAGCTTGGAGTGTATATAACCCCGCATTCCGTCCGGCAAGTCGTCACCGGCGGCCAGCAGGTCGCTGAGCCGCCCTGGTTCAGCGACCAAAGCCAGGAGGGCCAGGCTCACGCTCACATGGTGGCTGGGCCGGCGGGAGATCGTGACCGGGTCGCCGGCCCGGGCACGGCCCGGGTGGACCACTCTCAAATAGGCGCCCGGGCGGCCGTCCGCACCGAAGCGCTTGGCCCAGCCCCTTACCCCCATCCGGGCCGCAAAGGTCCGGCACGGAAGGCGGGGCGAAGTCACCTGCAGCACCAGGTCGTTCCCGACCCGCCACTGCTCTCCTATCAGCGCCTCGTTGGGGTCGACCCCCGCCGTGGTCAGGTTCTCCCCGAACGAACCGTCCGGCAATACTCGGCCCAGCACCTGCTCCCAGCGGTCGAGGTCCTCCCGGGCAAAGGCGTAAACGGCCTGGTCGTCGCCGCCATGGTTCTTCTTGTCGCCGATGGCGTCACCTTCGAACCCGCTCTGGCCCTTGACCGGCCCCGGCGCCCTCACCTCGACGGCACCGGCCACTGGGCGCTTGCCGAACCCGGTCGGCCCGCCCTTGGCCGGGTTGGGCTCCAGCCCCCCGATGTTGACCGAACGCACATAGGCCCCCGGTCCTGAACTGCCCGACCCACCGATCATGCCCTCAGTCTGGCGCTCCGGACGCCCTCGGGGCAGTCTATTTGGGCCGCCTCTCGTGCCCGCCGGCGCGCCGCCGACCTCCTGGCTGGGCTTCGGCCAGGAGACCAGCTCGCGCCCCAGAGAACAGCTCGCTTTGGACCCACCGCGGCCCCGACGCCCAACGTTTTGGTACATATATGCGATTTTTTCCACATAAATATCACAAAGCTCGGCGGTGGTCCGGAGCTGGCGGACTGGACTGGCGGACTGGACGGGCAGACTGGACTGGCAGACTGGANNCGTCTCGTCGGCGACGCTCTCGACCAAATCCCCGAAGCCCTGGGCCGGCTGATGGACAACGTCGCCGTCTTCGTGGAGGATTGGGCGACGAAATAGCAACTAGGGGGGCGGAGAGGCAGTCTGCTCGGCCTTTACAGCGGGGTCGACCTCACCCGGCGCTCCTCCTATGGAGGGGCCATGCCGGACCGGATAACCATCTTCCGCGGCCCTATCTGCAGGCTGGCCCGCAGTGAGGCCGAACTGGTCCACCTGGTGCGGCACACCGTCGTGCACGAGGTGGCACACCATTTCGGCATATCCGACAAACGCCTGGAAGAACTCGGCTTCGAGCCCGGGAGCGGCTAGCCGGTAGCCGGATCCGGCGCCCCCTCGCCTTCGGCACGCTCGACGACGTCGGCGCGGGTGACGGTGAGGTACCCCACCAGCAGCACGATGGGGACAGTGAAGAGGATGCTGACGCGGCCCCGGCCCCAGCCGAGCCCCCCCGAAACGCGGGGCAGGCCCAGCCAGTCCGCCAGCGATGCCCCCAGGGGTCGGGTCATGACATATGCGGACCAGAAGGCGAGCACTTCGTTGAGGCCGGCAAATGCGTACCCGAAGGCGGGAACGGCGATGACCGCAGCGAAGAGGAGCCCGGAGGACAGGTACCCGATGTGCAGGGTCACGGCCGTCATGTCACCCAACGCCGTGCCCATGGCGAAGGTCGACAGCACGGCGGCCCAGTAGAAGAGCTCCCGCCGCAGCGTGACGACGCTGTGGATGGACAGGGTGTGCTCAACCGCGTACCAGCTGATGAACACCGCCGCCAGGATGAAGGCGAAGAGCGTCGACGACACCGAGTACGGCACGCCGAAGCGGACGTGGAGGACGTCGGCGCACATCGTGCCGAACACGGCGACCATCACCACCGCGAACCAGTACCGCGGCGCCGAGTAGCGCCGGGCGGACAACTGCAACCCCAGAGCCACCACGAAGGCGATGCCGCCCAGGCCCACGGCCACCACCGGGTCGACCGCTTTCACGCTGAAATCCGAGGTCGCCTCGCCCATCGCCGTGGTCAGCGCCTTGATCACCCAGAAGAAGACCGTGATCTCGGGCACCCGCTTCATGCCGCGTTCCGTCCAACGCATGGGCTTGGAGACTACCGGTACTCTCCAATCAGTGCACCCGTCCAGCGACATCACCCTCGCCGTTGCCGTCTTCCTGGCCAGTGCGGTCGAAAGCGTGGAGGCGCTCACCATCATCGTCGCGGCCGGGCTGTCCCGGGGTTGGCGCTCGGCCCTGGAAGGCACGGCTGCCGCCCTGGGCGTGCTCATCGTACTGGTCGGGGCGCTGGGGCCGGCCCTGGTCCACTTGGTCCCCATCGACGCGCTGAGGACGGTGGTGGGGACGCTGCTACTCGTGTTCGGCCTGCAGTGGCTGCGCAAGGCCGTCCTGCGAGCCGCAGGCCTCAAGGCCAAGCACGACGAGGACGCCATCTTCCGCCAGCATGTCGACAGCCTGTCCGCCGGGCACCGGCCAGGCACGCCCGGTGCAGGCACTGACCGACCAGGCACGCCCGGTGCAGGCACGCNNCGGTGCAGGCACGCCCGGTGCAGGAGCCCGTCCCGGGCGGGACGCCACCGGTTTCGTCGTCGCCTTCAAGGGCGCCTTCCTCGAGGGCTTGGAAGTGGCCATCATCGTCCTCGGCCTGGGCGGAGGCGACCATCAGCTGGGGTTGGCCAGCGCCGCCGCCGGAGCAGCCA
>PMLI01000462.1 GCA_003158835.1 Acidimicrobiaceae bacterium | reverse complement strand
GTCGACGGCCTGGTCGAGCGACCGTTCAAACTTTCCTACGCCGACCTGCTGAAATTGCCCCGCACCGAGCTCGACCGGGACTTCCAATGCGTCACCGGTTGGAGGGTGCCCGGCGTGCATTGGGCCGGCGTCCTGCTGGGCCACATCGTCGACCTCGCCCGGCCGAGCCCCGTCGCCGGGTCGCTCGAATTCACCTCGTACGACGGCGTGTACACCGAGAGCCTCACCCTGGCCGAGGCGCACCGCAGCGACGTCATCGTCGCCTACGAGATGCTCGGCGCCCCCATCACCACCGACCACGGTGGGCCGGTGCGCATGTACGTGGCGCCCATGTACGGCTACAAGTCGGCCAAGTGGCTGAAGTCGATCACCTTGGTAAAAAAGGCGGTCCCCGGCTTCTGGGAGCAACAGGGCTACGACGTCGACGCTTGGGTCGGGGGCTCCAACGGACGCCACGATGCGGCTATCTCCTAGCCCGCAGTCGGCAAAGTCGCCCGGGGCCTCCCGGTCGGGCCGACGGGTGGCGCGCTTCGACGGCACAGAACGGGTGGTCCACTGGGCCACGGCCGTGCTCGTGCTCGTACTCGTGGCCACGGGCGCCATCCTTTATATCCCCTCGCTCAGCGTCTTGGTCGGCCGTCGGCTGCTCGTCGAGGACACCCACATCTACGTGGGCCTGGCCGTCTTCGCGCCCGTCCTGGTTGGGATGGTGGGGCGCTGGGGCGCACGCCTGCGCGCCGACCTCCACGAGATGAAGGGGCTCAGCGGCGCCGAGGTGTCGTGGTTGCGTAGCCTCGGCCGGCGCGGCCGCCACGCCATCGGGAAGTTCAACCCCGGCCAAAAGCTGAACACCAACGCCGTGGGGGGCATGCTGGTCGTCCTGTTCGCGACGGGCCTCATACTCCGGTGGGGCACTTTCTTGCCCGTCAGCGTGCGCACCGGGGCCACCTTTGTCCACGACGTGTTCGCCGTCGCCTTCACCGTCGTGATTGTCGGCCACATCAGCTTCGCCGTCACCCATCCCCAGGCCCTGCGCAGCATGGTCAGGGGCTGGGTCCCGGCCCGCTGGGCACAGCGCCATGCGCCGGCCTGGGACACCACAAAGGCGACAGTTCCGCCAGCACCACCCTCTGGTCGCAAGACCGCGGCGTGAGCGGATAACCCCAACCCAACCAAGGAGCATAAAATTAAATGCAAGTACGCAGGTTCGTCAAGGTAATACCGTTCACCCTGGCGCTCGGCATCACGAGCACCCTCGGCGCCGTAGCCGCCCCCGCCAGCCAGGCCGCCGCGCTGCACAGCTCGGCCATGATGCAAGTCACCAAAATGGGCACGTTTGAGAAGCTGCTCTCTGCCACATCGTTCAAGATGTCCGTGGGCATGAAGTCCTACGTCGTCAAGACGAACGCCATGACGCACGTCACCCTCGGTTCGATGAAGGCCAAGCTCTCGGCCATCAAGAAGGGCGACGCTGTAAAGGTGAAGGGGGAGCTGGAGATGGGGGCCATCGTCGCCACCAGCGTCATCGCCGGCATGTGAACGGTCTTCGTCCGAGCCCGCTGGCTCTGCTCTGGGGCGGTGCGGCTGTTTAACCCTGCGTCCCTTGCCGACGGCCCGGGCCGTCGGCAAGCAAGAGGCCGCGGCGGCTGCTAGAGGCCTATCCAGCATGTGCTCGATGTGGACCCTACGCTCGTAGCCGCGGTCCTCTGAGTACCAGCGCCAAAGGCCTGGGTGTACCTACCAATACGAGTTCTCTGAAGCGCGATGCGTGCGTCCTCGGTGTCGCCGCCCTGCCGTTTGGTCGGTGTTGAGGACCTGAAAGACGTTTCCGCACATTACGCTGGCCCTTTAGTTCGAGCCTGGACGACGAAACGGGAACGTCTCATCTGCATGGTCGCGCTGACGGTCTTGGCTCTGACCACGCGCTGGCCGGCGATCGTCGGCTGCACCGGGCGGGCCGGGTCAGATTGAGCTCGAGCGCCCGTGAGGGTTGATCACGCGTCTGCGCTGAGGATGCCGTGTTCGATGGCAAAAAGGGCGGCCGCACCTCGGGTCGAGACACCGAGCTTGGCGTAGATGTGCTGCACGTGGTGGTCCGCCGTCTTGGCCGAGATCACGAGCCGGTCGGCGACTTGCTGGGTGGTGAGGCCAAGGGTGAGCAGCCGCAGCACTTCGGCCTCCCGGGCGGTCAGCCCCGCCGGGAGCGGGGGCCGGGCGGCGCGGCGGTGACCGGCGGCGGCCAGGACCCGCTCGACGGCCTCCCCGTCGAGACGGCCGGCGGCGCTCAAGGCCCGCAGCTCGGCCGCCGCGTCCCCGGTTGTACATGCCTTCCGGTAGGGGCGGTCCGAGGTCATGGCCTGGTAACAGTCGGCGGCGGCGATGACCCGCTGGGCCTCATCGAGATGGGCGGCGCCGATGCGCCGGTGGTAGCCGGAGCCGTCGACGCGCTCGTGGGCGGCGCACGCCGCGCCGGCCAGTGCGGCGGTGTAGGGCACTCGCCGGAGGAGCTGGTCGGTCACGAGAGCATGGGTCTCGGCCCTGTCCCGTTCGTCCCGTGTGAGGGGCCCGGGCTTGTCCCAGATCGTGTTGGGGACCGCCACCCGTCCGAGGTCGTGGACCAGGGCGGCGGCCTCGGCCGCGGGCCCGCAGGCCTCCAGGGCGAGAGCGGCGACGGCCCGCGAATGACCGCCTGTCCAGGGCGACTTGAGGTCGGCGAAGTCGGCCAGGACGAGCAGCGACTCGTGCACGGCCGCGTCGCCGAGCGGCAGGCACGGCGGGGCGAGCGCGAGCGCCGCGTCCCAGGGGTCGGCTGGTTCGACCACTCCCCACCAGCTCGCGCCTGAATCGAGGACGAGATCGGTGAGGACGGGGTCATAGGCCTTGGCCCGCCTGGCCCTGACGACCTCGAGGGCCCGGGTGACCCCCTCTATGCGGGCCAGGACCTCGAGCTCCTGGCTCAGTTGGGCGACCCGCATGGGCCTCGGGATGGCCGTGCCCTTGGCGCCGGTGGGGAGGCCCCGGCCGTTCCAGCGCTCAAACGAGGAAGCCAGTGCCGCCAGCACGGGCTCGTCGAGGCCGAGGCGCTTGGCGAAGACGTCGGCGACCTCGCAGGCGGTGCGGAAGTTCATCTCGGCCGCCTTCTTGCCTCCGGCCAAGACCGAGAGCACCGAGCGGAGCCGGGCGGCACCCGACTGGCCCGGGCCCGCATAGCTCACCATCACCCGCATGACGTCGAACGGGTTGGCGAAGTCCATCCGCGCCGCGCGGGCTCGCATCTCAATCTCGTCACCGAACACGACCGCCATGTCGAAGGCGTGGCCGGTGCAGCCCAAGAAGCGCAGCGCCGAGGTCCACCAGGTCGTCGCCCGTTCCGACGCGTCCGCACCGGCCGCCGTGGCGAGCTGTTGGCCGAGGACGGCGGCCCGGAGCTGAGAGCCCGGGGGCTGGCCGAGGGCGTGGTCCTGGGCAACCGCGAGCAGCGCCACCATCTCGGCCAAAGTCACCTCGGGCTTCATGCCCTCCAACCGTAGATGGGGAGTTCTCCCGATGCGGCGATTAGCCCGGCGCGAGCACGATGTGGACCATGACCGAACACGACCAACCCCGAGATGCAGTTCAGGAGTTCTTCCAGCTCTTCGCCGATGCCTGGAAGACCAACGACGGCGCCGCGCTCGCCCGCTTCTTCGTCGACGACGGCGCCCTTATCAACCCCTTCGGCCAACGCGCCGACGGGCACAGCGCCATCGGCGCCATGTACTCGGAGTACTTCGAAGGCATGCTGAAAGGTACTTCCACCACCTTCAAGCTCGAGAGCGTCCGCGCCGTCGAGACCACCCATGCCTTCGCCGACGGCGAGCAGACCATCGCTGCGGCCAGTGGCGAAGTCGTCCTCGTCGCCCACCTCGCCGCCCTGCTCCGCCGTGACGGCGACAGCTGGCACTTCGTCGAGTCCCGTCCCTACACCTTCCCAGCCGTTCCTGACTGAGCCCGGCCCGGCCCTGGGAAGGCACGGTACCCGCCCCGGGGCAAGACCGGCCCAACCGGTCCTCAGACAGCAGGCCGTCGTCGTCGCCCCGAGCGGTCAGCGAACTTGCGCAGCCCTCGCATTATCGGGTGCCCGAGCTGATTTTCGTACTAGAAGGTGGCCGCCCATGGGCCGGGCCCGCTCAGCTCCGTCCAATTGCTTTTGTAACCCCGGACAGGTTGTTCAACTCGACCCCTTGACCCGATGGGATGCTCGCTCTCGGGAACATTGTCCGACGCGTGTGGGAGCCGTGGCTCAGACCCTCGGGCTCGCTCCGACTGGCGAATCCACCGCGAAAGTCGATGCAGAATGACGGGGCCGAGGGTGGCTGGAGCTGCGGGGCCTTAGGCCGAGCCAAAGAGGTGCTCCGCCTGTGGTTGCTGGGGATCTCGTGGGGACCGGATGACGCTTCGATGGGTGCCGTACCCTTATGAGCTGCGAAGCGGCCCGAGCTGGCGAGGCTCCTTACGTCCCGGATGATGCCGATGGTCATGGCGGCCACGATCGGGCCGTTATGCAGTGCACCGCCATGGGGTACTTGACGCAGCCAAGGATGCTAAACGACGGGTCCGCGCCCCAGGACCGCCATCCCGGAAAGGCGCAGATTGCCATGGCCATCCGACGCGCCCCCTCGCGGGCTGGCGGCCCCAAAAGAAACGCCTGGCAACGCTCACTGACCTGCGGTTAGCTGGGTCGATGCCGGCCTCTATGCGCGCCGATTCGTACCTGGTCTGTGGCACGCCGCGGACCGGCAGTACGTTTTTGTGCGGGCTTTTGGCCGCCACCGGCGTCGCCGGTAAGCCCGAGTCGTACTTCCGATTGCCTGACGAGCGCTCCTACGCCGAGAGGTGGGGAGTCCAGGTCGGTCCCGACGACCCGCTCGACTACGGGGGGTACGTTCGAGCGGCCATGGCCGCCGGCAGTACCGCCAATGGCATGTTCGGAGCGAGGGTCATGTGGGGGACCATGGGCGAGGTGATCGGAAAGCTCCGCACCGCTTGTGGCCACCCGCTCGGGCCCGATGCCGAGGTCCTCGAGCAGGCCTTGGGCCAGACGCGCTTTGTGCAGCTGCAACGGGGTGACGTGGTGGCCCAGGCCGTGTCGTGGGCCCGGGCCGAACAGTCGGGGTACTGGCAAGACGGGGACGAGGTCCCTCCCGGATGGCGTCCCCGGTTCGACTACAACGAGGTCGACGGTTACGTCAAGGCTGTCAACGAGCACAACGTCGCCTGGCATGAATGGTTCGACGCATCCGGCATCGTGCCCCTCCGGGTCCTGTACGAAGAGATGGCCGCGGACATGGCAGGTGTCACCGACGCCATCCTGCAGTTCCTGGGCCTCGACCTACCGACTGGCCACGTGGTCACGGCGGGTACTCAGGCAGGCTGACGAGATCAACGACGAGTGGGCTCGGCGCTACCGCTCACTCAGGCTTTTTGGGCCGTGACGCCAGAGTGTCTTTTATGCGCTAGCCGAGAACCCCTCATTTTCCAAAGGACATCAGGCCAGATCGACGGCACTGGCGCCTGCGTTCGGCAGAGCGGACGATGCATAATGTACGCCCGGAGCGGCCGGCTGTTCTGTATTCGCTTCGCCCGAGAAGCGCTATGCCGGCGCATCTCCGTAATCGCCGATTACGCGCTCCGGCCCTCAACGGGCGGATCAGCGCCGAGATGACCTCCGGCACGTGGTTGGGAACGGATATAAGGTCCTGGTCATGAAAGTGTAGGGCTCATATGGCCTCGTCGGACAGCGCGAGGGTTATATCGTTTCCCCGGTCGCAGACGAGCTTCCCATCTTCGGCCTCCAGCTCCGCCGCCAGGACTGACGACCTACGGGCCGGGTAGAACCTCTCGGGCCTGGACCTGTCAGCCTCAGGGAGCGTGAAATAGAAAATGAAGGCACGATCTCCGTCGACCACCACGTCGCTGTGCAGGCCCGGGCCGACGTCGTCTTCACGACAGCTCTGGCTGGCACTGGAAGTGTCAAGCACTCGACCTGCCGGGCACCAACGGCACAGGTCGTCTGAGCGGTAGGCCAACTGGCCGTCCCACGAGTCGACGACAAGCCAGTAAGCATCGCAGAACCGAAAGACGTTCGGGCCTTCATGACCACCCGGTGTCTGCAGAACTCGCTGAGGACTATGCCACACTTCCAGGTCAGGACTGTCGACTGACCACGTGCTGGCGTCGTCGGCCTCGTCCTTGTACCACATCCGGGTACCCACCGCCTGGGTGGGGGTGCACGGCCGCGTCGATCACGCGGTCGCTGCTTAGGGCTAGCGGGCCACGGTGGTCCCAGTTGACCAGGTCTTCGCTGATGTAGTGGTGGATGTGCCGGGGGTGCCCGGCCCACTGGTCGGGGACCCCTCGGACGTAGGAGACGAACACGTGGTACACGCCATTGGCCCAGGTGACCTCCGGCGCCCAGAACGTGTTCCGACCGAAGTCATGATCGAGATCGAGGACACCCCGGTAGCACCAGGTCGCACCACGGTCATCGGAGGACGCGACGCCTACGTCGCTCCCATGAACCCACCCGACCCCCTTCGTCGGCGCGGTCGCTCGCCGACTCGTGTCGAGACTCCGGTTGTAGAAACTCCTAAGCGCCGTGGCCGTTATAGCGCCGACGACGTTGTAGTAGAGGCTCTTGACAAACTCCGGCGGCACCTGGCCCCGGTGCTCCACCAGGTACGAATCAAGCTGGCCGGACAGGTGAGCCACGTCTTCGGCCGTGTGGCTCCCGACCATCCAACCGTCCCCCAGCCGGGCCACCCGCCGCAGGCCCCGCTCGACGTTGGCCGGCTTGGCCAGGTCGGGGTTCGAGGTCACCCAGATGGGCAGGGGGCTCTGGCGGGCGCGTGGCTCGATGGCCAGGTCATCCAGGTGGATGCGCTCGCTGTGGTACGTGACCGGGCCCAGAGAAGCCTGGCGCAGGACGTTGATCGCGTCCTCCATGCGGTCCGCCCGCTCGGCCGGCCTTAACAACGCCGAAAACCTCGAACTCCTTGAAGAAGTCACCGCCCCCTGGGCCCCCGGTGCCCATGCAGGCCACAAAGATCGAGCGGCCGCCGCTCAGCAAATCCAGGCTGGACCATTGGTAGGCCAGGAGCACGGGGTGCCGCAAAGGGGTGCTGGCAAAGCAGGCCACCCCCAGCCGCACGCGTTCGGTGCGGGCCGCGATGGCGCTCAGTAAGCACACCGAATCGACGCGGGGCTTGGCCAAGACCGAGTCGCCGACCCACACCGAGTCCCACACGGCCGCGGCTTCCGCCTCGGCCACTAGGCCGAACATGTCCTCCAGGCTGGATGCGCCGGTCATGATGCCTCGATTGGACAGCGTCAGCCCGAAGCGGACGGTAGGCCGGGCGGCGGGTGGCGTTTCCTTCATGGACGAGACTCTACATGACACCCAACTCGATCTATCAATTCAATGGAAATTATGCAGTTGACGTGAGTGGCGGGTTTGTTTCATCACGTCTCGGGCGTCCTTTGCGACGATCCCTCTCAGCCATCGCTGCCCATCAGCCGGCAGAGCCAGGCGAGCGAGAGCGGGTAGCGGTAGTCGATGGCGGCGTGCGCAGCGTCGAAGAGCTCGAGCCGGATCACCTCGTCGGTAGAAGCTCGAGCACCGCGTCGGCTTGCCGCCGCGGGTAGTACTCCGCCCGCTGGCGTCCGAGCGTGCCCCGCTCGTCGGTCGTAAGCTCGGCGATCTTGAAGGCGTCACGCAACGCCACCTCGAGCTGGTGCTGGCCCTTGCCGACGACCACCCCGAACAGCTCCTCGGCGAAGTCGCCGTTGTACTGGCTGTTGGTGAAGCCGGTGATCGGGACGTCGGCGATCTTGCCCTTGGACTGCAACACGTCCCAGCCGCCGGTGACCGTGTCCTCGAGCTCGAACGCGATCCGCCCCGATTCGAGCGCGAGCTGTATCGAGGGGGCGTCCGGGAACTGCACGACCTTCGGCTCGGCGAGGTGGCGCTGCTTGCACAGCAAAGTGATGTCCTGCGACGTTTGCTGGCCGTAGGTGCCCTGGGCGTGGGCGAGGGAGTTGCCACAGATCGAGGCGACCGACTTCACCTGCGCGGCGCCGCCCGTCGGCGTCAGGATGACGAGCGCGGCCTGCCCGTAGTCGACGAAGTCGACCTGCTTCTCGCGGGCCCGGCTGTCGGAGATGCCGTCGATGGCGATGTCGAAGCGGTGCGAGGCGACGCCGAGCACGAGCTGGGGGAACTGGGCGACGCGCAGCACGAAGGGCACGCCGAGCAGCTTGGACAGCGCCTGGTCCAGGTCCGGCTCGAAGCCGATAACGGTGCTGTT
This sequence comes from Acidimicrobiaceae bacterium, assembly GCA_003158835.1. Lineage (GTDB taxonomy): Bacteria > Actinomycetota > Acidimicrobiia > Acidimicrobiales > Palsa-688 > Fen-671. The sequence goes on along the minus strand of PMLI01000462.1, from coordinate 6,275 downwards.
CGAGGCGGTGTTGAAGTCGTAGGGGGGGAAGGCGAGCGAGGTCCCCACGTTCTACTGCCCGGCCTTCTGCACCCAGGCAGGCATCTCGTGGTACAGCGGCGCGCTCGGCGTCGCCACCTTCGGGGCCGCCGCCACGGCGGGGACGGCGATGACCCCGCTGGCGAGCAGGGCGAACGCACTCCACAGGATGCACCCTTTGCGGCCCGTGGAGGAGATGGAGGAGCGCCCCGGCTCAGCGTCCGGTCAGCCCTAGGCGCTATGGGGCCCGCTTCGGCCAGCCCCGGACGAGGCCGGCGAATTCTTCGGTAATTGGGGTCGCCCCGCCCTCGCGCTCGGCGGCCAATGCTGGACAGAACTGAGCGCCACCAGGCCCCACTAGAGTGGGGCCGCGATGCGAAGCCCCTTCCCGTACCCCCAAGAAAACGAAAGCGGTCAATGGGGCCTCAGCCCCCGAAGGCCGGCCACCAAAATGAAAGACACGCTGTCGCCAGGTTGGGTGACCCGTCGAAGCCAGTGCCATGCTTAAGGTCGCCTTACTTCTTGGTGGGCCATCTCCGGAAAGAGCAATCTCGCTGAACTCAGCTCGGTCTGTAGCGGACCACCTCGAAGGAGACGGTCTTCAAATCGACCCCATTGTCTATTTCGACCGCCGCTGTGCAGCCCATCATATTTCCCGCACGTCGTTGTACTCGAACACTCCCGACGACTTTGACTTCAAACTCTCGCAGCTGGCTAAGCCGCTCTCGCCGGCCGAGCTAGGCTTTCTCCTCCAGGACGCAGACATCGCGTTCCCGGTAATGCACGGGAGCTTCGGGGAAGACGGCACCGTACAGGGCTTGTTGGAGGAGATGGGCGTTCCTTACGTCGGGTCGGGCTCCGCCGAGTGCCGCACCGCGTATGACAAGTTCCTTGCTCACGGTGCATTGCTCGCCCGCGGGATCCCCTCCGTGCCCACCGTCCTCTACTCGACTGAGGGCGAACCGGCGGTCGGGGACGAAGCTCTTGGCGCGGTGCTCGGTTGGTCGAAACTCGTCATCAAGCCCTCGCGCGGTGGCTCCAGCCTAGGTATAACCGTGATCGACCAGGACGGGCCCGACGCCGCCGCGAAGACGATCGACAGGGTACGCGAATCCGCTCGCGACCACGGAAGCGTCGTCGTTCAGCCTTTTATCGACGGTACGGAGTTCACCACGATCGTTTTAGAACGGCCGAACGGGCCAGTCGCCCTCATGCCGGTCGAAGTCGAGCTGCGCCACCGAGGCCCTGAGGACATATTCTCGTACCGCCACAAGTACCTGGCGAGCGATGACGCACGTTACCATTGCCCTCCGAGGGTCTCAGAACGTACGATCCGGGGTATCCGCAGGATGGCCGAGGCCAGTTTTGCGAGCTTGGGCCTGCGTGATTTTTCACGCATCGACTCGTGGCTTTTGCCGGATGGCCAACTTCTCATATCGGATATCAACCCGATCAGCGGTATGGAGCAAAACAGTTTTCTGTTTATACAGGCGGCCGAAGCCGGCATGGACCATGCGGACGTCCTAAGGCTGGTCCTCTCGACCGCCTGCCAGAGGTGGGAGATACCGCTCCCCACTTCCCATTGGCGGGCGAGCCGGGACCGTCCCGGCCGGCAGCGGGTACCCATCCTGTTCGGCGGCCAGACCGCAGAACGCCAGGTGTCGGTGCTGAGCGGCACCAACGTATGGCTCAAATTGGCGCGTTCTCTCAGGTACGAACCGGCTCCGTACCTCCTCGAGGACGACGCAACCGTCTGGGAGCTCCCGTATGCGTTCGCCCTCCGCCACAGTGTCGAACAGATCAGCGAACTGTGCCAGTCGGCGGCTGACCTCCAGCCGCTCCGCGCCCGCCTTGCCCAAGAGGTCCTCTCCGAGCTCAAGCTGGAAGACTGGCAACACTCGCTCACCATGACCGTCCCGCGCCGGCTGAGCTTTGACGAGTTCCTCAGCGGCCAGAGCTTCGTGTTCATAGCACTTCACGGCGGTCCTGGCGAGGACGGCACTCTCCAACAGCAATTGACGGACCGTAACATTTCCTATAACGGGTCAGGGCCGCAGGCATCAAAGCTCTGCATGGACAAGTACGAGACGGGCCGTCGGTTGGCAGGGTACGCGGATGACGGCATCCACGTTACCGACAAGCTAAAGGTGAGCTCGGACGAGGCTTTCGCTGACTCTGCCGAAGCGATCTGGGGGCGCGCTGTGCGGGCTTGCGGTACTCCCACGCTAGTGGTCAAGCCTCTCTCTGACGGCTGCTCGACCGGAGTCGTCCCGCTAACGGGACCACGGGAGCTGGCCGTGTACCTCGATGCGATGCGGTCCGGTCAAACGCGTCTGGACGGGGCCGCCTTTTCTCTGTTGGGCGAAGGTCAGCTTGTCGATCTTCCCAGCAGTGTGTCCTGCTGGTTGATCGAGGCCTTTGTGGAAACCGACGACATCAGGGTCGTAACGGGCCACCCGAGCGAAGCGAGCGTCGCGGAGGCTCGCCCCGTGGCCGGCTCGTCCTGGCCAGGGACAACCGAGCCGTCGAGCCTTCGTTGGGGGGTGGACCGCGACACCGGATGGATCGAGGTGACCGTCGGCCTTCTGGGCCTCGAAGGGGAGATGCGCGCCCTGGCACCCAGCCTCACCGTCGTCAACCGCGGGGTGCTAAGTGTCGAAGAGAAATTCATGGGCGGGACGGGAGTGAACATAACCCCCCCGCCGGCGCCCCCAATTGGGCCGGTGGAACCTCAGGCAGTCGTAAAGACCCGAGAACTCGTCGCCCGCGTCGCCCGTCTTCTCGGCCTCGGAGGCTACGGGAGGATAGACGCATTTATGAACCGTAAGTCGGGCGAGATAATAGTCATTGAGGCGAACTCACTGCCGGCACTATCGCCGGCGACCGTTCTCTACCAACAGGCCCTCGAGGAACCCGAGCCGCTCTACCCCAGGGACCTGCTCGAGCACATCATCGATCTCGGGCGTTCAGTGGAGAGCTACGACCATTTGGGAGCCGGGCGCGCTCGGTGCCGGCCCTGCCGGCCTCAGGCGCTGGACGGGGCGAGATGAGGTTCACCGGGCAGGACGTTGCTTCTGCCGTCGGCGGTCGGGCTGGGGGCCCGGCCCTGGTCGTGGACGGGGTCGTTACCGACTCGCGTCGTGCGGTCCGAGGCAGGTTGTTCGTGCCAGTGCGTGGACGGCGCGACGGCCACGATTACATCGGTGAGGCCTTATTGCGCGGTGCGAGCGCCTATCTGACCGAGCGTGCCGACACGAACGAGAAGGCCATATTTGTCGTAAACACGGTGGACGCTTTGAAAGATCTTGCGGTCTTCGCTCGCGAGCGCTTGGGAGCGAGGAGAATAGGCATCACGGGCTCAGTCGGCAAGACCACGACCAAGGATCTTACGAGAGCAGTGCTGGCGGCTACCTTGGCAACCTATGCTAGCGAGCGGTCGTTCAATAATTACCTGGGCGTGCCGTTGACGGTCCTGAACGCCCCGGACGCCTGTGAGGCGCTTGTCCTTGAGATTGGGACGAATGCCCCAGGCGAGATCGCCGCCCTGTGCCGAATTGCGCTACCAGAGGTGGGGGTGGTCACCCGTGTGGCGAGGGCCCACACGGAAGGCTTTGGCGACGAAGCAGGGGTCGCCGACGAGAAGGCGGACCTGGTTAGGGCGCTGCCGCCAAACGGCCTCGCTGTCCTGAACGCCGATGACCCGCTCGTGGCGGGCATGGCGCGTGAGGCACGCTGCCCGGTTTTGTTCTTCGGTGCTCAAGGGGACGTGAAAGTTCGGCTGGTGTCCATCGACGCCGAACTGAGGCCCCGGCTCCAGGCGGACACCCCGTGGGGCAGGTTCGAGACCGTGCTGGCTGCTCGTGGGCGCCACCAGGTGGTGAATGCCGGAGCCGCGATCGCTGTTGGCGGCCACTTCGGCGTTCCGACGGACGCCATGGCTGGGGCATTGGCGGAGGCACCGATTTCGGCCGGGCGTATGGCGGTGCGGACCGCCAGGGCGGGGTTCCGGGTGATCGACGATAGCTACAACTCGAACCCTGAGTCGACGCGAGCGGCTCTGCAGGCGTTGGCTGACCTGCCGGCTTCGCGCCGCATAGCCATCGTGGGCGAGATGGCCGAGCTCGGCGCGGTGAGCCGCGCTGAGCATGAGGCCGTACGCGCTGTTGCGGAGAGGTTGGGTATAGAGATGCTCGCTGTCCGCGCGCCAGAGTACGGCGTAGAGAACTTCGAAGACTTTGTGACCGCGGCCAAGAGGGTTGAAGCATGTGATGAGGGCACTGTCGTCCTTGTCAAGGGTAGCCGGGTGTCCGCCCTGGAGCATCTTGCCGAGTCACTTTGCGGGCCCGAGGATGCGGAGCGCCTTTAGTTCAGGGGCCATCACTGCACCATCACGGCCGAGAGGCGTCGACGAAGCTGACCAGCACCGGAGGTGGGCAGCGCGCTAGTGCCTACTAAACACGCGCTGCACACGGGGCCCCACGCGCGCCATTACCTCATAGGGGATTGTGTGGATTGCCTGCGATACCTCTTCGAGAGCGACTAGCGACTTGCCCATGCGCCCGTATATAAGAACTTCCGAGCCGACACCGGCAGAAGGGCAATGCGACAGGTCGATGGTCATCGAGTCCATCGACACGCGGCCTATAATTGGGCACCTGGCATTTGCCACGATGACGTAACCGAAATTGGAAAAGGAACGAGGGATGCAGTCATGGTACCCGGCTGGCACGACTCCGACCCTCCCGCCTCCGGGCGGAGCTAGCCAAGTCCCGCCGTAGCCGACACCCTCACCCTCGGGAACATTCGATACCTGCACTAGTCGGCTGACGAGACTGATAACGGGCTCTAGGTGGATTAACTGCGCCGTCGCCTCGGAAGGGTGCAGACCGAACAGGCCAAGACCAATCCTCACCATATCGTACCGCGCGGCCGGGAAGCGTACCGTGCCTGCGGTGGCGGCTGCATGGAGGATGGGCGTGGTCCCGAGCTCGTGTGCCGCGGCGGCGACGTGCTCAAAGCGTTGAAGTTGGAGCAACGTCATGGGATCTTGGCTTGGGTCGTCAGCGGACGCCAGATGGGTCATTAGACCCTCGATTTCTACTTTGTCCAGTGAAGACAACTCACGGATGCAATCGATCGCCGTCATTGAGCCGCTGAAAACCGACGACTCGTCCCAGTCCAGGCCGGTGCGGTGCATCCCTGTCTCGACCTCGACATGTACCGAGATCGCCGTCATGTGTGCCCGAGCGTAGCTACTCACAGCCCGCGCCATTGTCTCGGAATAGACAAGGGGCGTAAGTCCGTGACGGACCATCTTGTCGATCTCAGTCTCGGTGCCTAGAAGGACAAGGACCGGAAGGGTGACACCGGCACGACGTAACGCGACGCCTTCGTCAGCGCCAGAGACACCCAGAAAGTCCACACCAGAGTCAAGAAGGGCGAGGCTCACGGCTGTGGCGTCAGTGCCGTAGGCCAGGGCTTTGACCATGGCCATGATACGCACCGAGGGGCCAACGAGACGTCTGAATGTGGCGACGTTGTCCTCCATCGCCGACATATCCAAGTAAAGCCGGTTGGGTGCCATCGCCTCCACTAGCAATCCGGACATGTCACTGATCGGGCGGCCGGGCGGGGATTGCACTAAGCACACGTCGCCGAGCCGCAAGTTACCCACAAGATAACGCTGTAGTTCGTCACCGGATTCAAAGAGCCGGGCCCGGGTAACGCTGTCCTTAGCCTGCATTGCTTCGGCAACGCCCCGTTGAGTGTCGTGCGCCAAGCCGAGCACTTCGTCCACTCCTTCAGCGCTAAGGGTCTGGGCCAAGTCGGACACAGCGCTTTGGTCCCAGGCCATGGTCGGCTCTCCGAGCACGACAATCCTGCGGCCACCGTCTCCTACGAGGCGCTTGGCCGCACGTAAGGCTGAACTCACCGCCATAGGGTCGGGGGTGACGACGTCGCGCACGAGGGTGAGGCCACTGGGGGAACGCCAAGTCTCAATTCGAGTTGAAGTAGGAGCGTACCCCTGGATCGCTGCGGCGATGGAGCGCGAGTCAAGTCCGAGTGACCACGCAGCCGAGATGGCCAGCTCGACGTCGTTTAGAAGTTCTTCAGACGGGGTCAGTACCGAAAACATGTCAGTGCCGCCATCTGGGAATTGTACGTGCACTTCTGACGCGGTCCCGTCCCATGCGCGCCGAGCGAAGGACGGCAAATTCGGGGAGACGCCTTTTACATATACCGCACCGGGCAGGTCC
>PMLI01000198.1:2772-3074 GCA_003158835.1 Acidimicrobiaceae bacterium | reverse complement strand
CACGGATGTTGGGCTGGTCCGAAAGGAGCATGAGGAGGCGGTCCACCCCCGGGGCGATGCCGGCATGGGGAGGTGGGCCGTAATGGAAGGCGTTCCACAGTGCGGGGAAGGAGCGCTCGATGCGGTCCCGGGAATAGCCGGCGATGGCGAAGGCTTTTTCCATCACCTCGGGCAGGTGGTTGCGGACGGCTCCGGAGGAGAGCTCGACCCCGTTGCAGACCACGTCGTACTGGTAGGCCAGGATTTCTCCCGGGTCGGCGTTGTCCAGCCTCTCGAGACCGCCCTGGGGCATCGAGAACGGA
>PMLI01000198.1:0-2738 GCA_003158835.1 Acidimicrobiaceae bacterium | reverse complement strand
CCGTGGCGGCGACGAGCGTACCCATTTCCTCATTGGTGAGCTTGCGCGAAAGGGGCCCCTTGTAGTCGCTGCCGTCGGCCGGTAGCTGCAGCCAGCTCCCGATACTGCCGAGCGCCCTGGCGGCGTCCCCGAAGGCGTCGAACCAGCTGCGGGGACGTTCGGCCGCGGCCGGGGCGAGCAGGGCGCGGACGACGTTGCCACGGGCGGGCGCCTCGGCGAACATGGGCAGCTCGGTGTGGCCGCCCAGGCGGCCCGTGAGGTCGACGATCTCGAGACCGAAGCGCAGGTCGGGTTTGTCCGTGCCGTAGCGGGCCAGGGCGTCGGCGTACGACAGCCGCGGGTAGGGCGAGGTCGCCTTCTTGGTGGAAAGGGCCGAGACCAGTTGGTGAAAGAGCAGTTCCACCTCGCCGAATACGTCTTCCTGGGTGGCGAAGGCCATCTCCAGGTCGATCTGGTAGAACTCGCCCGGGCTGCGGTCGGCCCGGGAAGCCTCGTCCCGGAAGCACGGGGCGATCTGGAAGTAGCGCTCGACGCCGCCCACCATCAGAAGTTGTTTGAACTGCTGGGGAGCCTGGGGCAGGGCGTAAAACTCACCGGGGTAGAGCCGGCTGGGCACGAGGTAGTCCCGGGCGCCTTCGGGCGAGGACACGGTGAGCACCGGCGTCTGCACTTCGAGGAACCCGCGTGCAGACAGGTGGGCCCGCACGAGCTGGCAGAAGCGTGCCCTCTTGGCCAGCCGCTCGACCAGCGGGCCCCGGCGCATGTCGAGGTAGCGGTAACTGAGCCGGGCCTCCTCGCTCACGTCGCTGTCGCGCTCGACCGGGAACGGCAGCACGTCGGCCGTGGACAGGATCTCGAAGCCGGTCACCTCGACCTCCACCTCCCCGGTGGCCAGTTTGGGGTTGACCGTGTCCGGCGGCCGGGCCACCACCGTCCCGGTCACAGCGATCACGCTCTCGAGGCGCAGGCGCGACAGGGCCTCGAAAGCGGCGTGGCCGGGGTGGGAGACAAGCTGGACCATCCGGGAACTGTGGTCGCCTCGCAGGTATGCGTTCCCCGCCGCCGGCAGGTCGGCGTCGGGGCCGGCTGGGTCACGCAGGTCTATAAAGAGCAGGCCGCCGTGGTCCCGCTTGGCCGCCACCCACCCGGACAGCTGGACGGAGGAGCCGATGTCGGCGGGGCGGAGAGCGCCGCAACGGGTGCTGCGGAACCGGTTGGGCGCTGGCGCGGGGTTTTCTGGGAAGTCGGGCATTCGGTCCGAGGTTACCGTCCCCGGCCGCTCCCATAGGCTGGTGAGCCCACGTGGCAAGCCAGCATGTCCACGGGGCAAGACAGCCAGTANNCAGTACGTCCACGGGGCAAGACAGTACGTCCACCGGAAAAGACAGGGAGAGACAGGCGATGGCAACGTCCAGGAACAGTTTCGGGGCCCGCGGGGCCCTGGACGTGGGGGAGCAGCCCATGTCGGTGTACCGGCTCGACCGCCTGGCCGGGGCGGCGGGCCGTGACGTGGGACGACTTCCGTTCTCGCTCAAGGTCCTCCTGGAGAACCTGTTGCGCCACGAGGATGGTCTCAACGTGACGGCCGAGAGCATCGAGGCGCTGACCTCATGGGCCACCACGGTGGGGCGTGGGGACGCGGTCGACCGGGCCCAGATAGCCTTCTCGCCGGCCCGGATCCTGATGCAGGACTTCACCGGCGTGCCCGTGGTGGCCGACCTGGCGGCCATGCGCGACGCCATGGTGACGCTGGGCGGCGACCCTCTGGCCGTGCAGCCGCAGGTGCCGGCCGAGCTCGTCATCGACCACTCCGTGATCGCCGACTTCTCCGGGCGGCCGGACGCGTTCCGGCTGAACTCGGAGCTCGAGTTCGAGCGCAACCAGGAGCGCTACCGGTTCCTGCGGTGGGGCCAGCAGGCGTTCACGACCCTGAAGGTGGTCCCGCCCGACACCGGGATATGCCACCAGGTCAACCTGGAGCACCTGTCCCGCGTCGTTTTCGCCGCGCACGGCGAGGCCTATCCCGACACGCTCCTCGGCACGGACTCGCACACGACGATGGTCAACGGGCTCGGGGTCCTCGGCTGGGGCGTCGGCGGCATCGAGGCGGAGGCCGCCATGCTCGGCGAACCGGTGACCATGCTCATCCCCGACGTCGTCGGGTTCAGGTTGACCGGCGAACTGCCCGAGGGCTCGACGGCCACGGACCTGGTCCTCACGGTCACCGAGCTACTGCGCAAGCACGGGGTGGTGGGCAAGTTCGTCGAGTTTTACGGGGCCGGCGTGGCCAAGGTCGCCCTGTACAACCGGGCCACCATCGGCAACATGTCGCCCGAGTACGGCTCGACCTGCGCCGTGTTCCCGATAGACGACGAGACCCTGCGCTACCTGCGCTTCACGGGGCGCTCCGAGGCGCACGTGAAGCTGGTGGAGGTGTACGCCAAGGAGCAGGGCCTATGGCTCGACCCCTCGGCCGCGCCCGTGTTCTCCGAGCACATCGAACTGGATCTCTCCACCGTGGAGCCGAGCCTGGCCGGCCCGGCCCGGCCCCAGGACCGCGTGCCGCTGCGCCGGGCCAAGGTCGCGTTCGGCGAGTCCCTGGGAAAGGCACTCGGAGAGGGCAAGCTCCGGGCCACCGACGGGACCGACCGGGTACCGGTGCGCGACCCGGGCGGCCCGGGCTACGACCTCGGCCACGGGGACGTGGTCATCGCCGCCATCACCAGCTGCACCAACAC
>PMLI01000448.1 GCA_003158835.1 Acidimicrobiaceae bacterium | reverse complement strand
CGTTGAACCACTTCACAGTACCAGTTGCCATAGCGATCCCCTCCTTTCCTGGCCCTATTTCACCCGGGGTCAAGGGGTGAAGGCCTGGCTCTCTCGAGCCGGAGGGGACAGCTTCCAACCCTGTGGTGTGTTACCCTCAGCCGCCACAGTAACACAAGGGCCCCCAGCTTCTTCAAGGGGTAGCTGACAGTTCTTCCAGGGATAGCTGACGGTTCGCAACCAAGCACCGTGCGACACCCCCTCGCCGCCCGACCAGGACGAGCCGGCCTGGCCGAGGGCCCTGCCCGCCGCTCCGGGCCGGGCGGCGCGAAGATCCGGGGTTGTGACCCGACTAGGTGCTGTCTTCCTGCCGCAACTGCCACCCGAGCGGCTGGGCTCGGTGGCCCAGGCGGCCGACGAGACCGGCCTGGAAGAGCTGTGGCTGTGGGAGGACTGCTTTCGCGAGAGCGGCATAGCCGCCGCGGCCGCGGCTCTGGCCGGGACGAGCCGCGTCCGCCTCGGCATCGGGCTGCTCCCCGTGCCGCTGCGCAATGTGGCGCTGACCGCGATGGAGGTCGCCACGCTGCACCGGCTGTTCCCCCACCGGGCCCGGGTCGCCGTGGGCCACGGCGTGCAAGAGTGGATGGGCCAGGTAGGCGCCCGCGTCGAGTCGCCGCTCACCTTGCTGCGTGAGTACGTCGCGGCACTGCGCCAGCTGCTGGCCGGGCAGGAGGTCACCACCACCGGCCGCTACGTGCAACTCGAGCGGGTGGCCCTCGACTGGCCGCCTGCGACGCCGTCACCGGTCCTGGTCGGAGCGATCGGCCCCCGGTCTCTGCGTTTGTCCGGCCAGTGGGCCGACGGCACGGTCATGCCCGCCGGAACCAGCCCCGATGACCTCCGCCACGCCCTGGCCCTGATCGACCAGGGCCGCCTCGCCGGCGACCGGCGCGAGCCCCACGAGGTCGTCGCCTACCTGCACGCCGCCATCGGGCCGGGGGCGGCGCCGCGCTTGGCGGCCGAGTACCGGCGCTGGGGGTACGACGACCCGACCAAAGACCTCGGCGTCGCCGGTGACGCCGAGGCGGTGGCCGAAGCCGTACAACGGTGGGCGCGGGCCGGGGCCGGCACCGTCGTGCTCCAGCCCACGGCGGACGACCCCGCTCCTGAAGAGTTCGTCCGCTTCGTCGCTCAGGAAGTGCGGCCCCTGGTCACGTCGGGATGACGTCACGTCCGGATATCGTCACGTCCGGATGAGAGGGGCGGGACGAGCGGCGCCGGCCGGCTCGCCTCCCCCGACCGGGCCCAGGGCGGCCACCCCGGCCCGCCAGCGCTCGGGGCCATCCAGGAGGAGCCGCACCCGCACGGAGCGGCACCGTCCCGGCGCCGTCCGGCCCGACCAGGAGCCATGGGCGCTGCCCGTCAGGTCCAGCACGCCCACGGCGACGCAGTCCTCGGAGCGGACCACTCGGGCGAACACCGCCCCGCCGGCTCGGGCCGCACGGGGCCGTCCCACTCGACGGCTACGGCACCGTTGTCGTCGGTTATCTCGTACCAGCTGGTGTCCTCACCCTCGAGGAAAAGGTCGCGACATCGCAGGGCAAAGCCGTGCCAGGCCAGGACCGTCCGCCGTTCGGGCGCTGACAGGCGCTCGGGCTTGGGGTAGTAAGGGTCGCACAGCACGGCACCGACATCGCCGTACAACAGGGCGCTGGCCCCGAGCAACGTGGCGACGGCTTCGGTGCACGGCACCGTGCGCAGTGAGGCGTCCCGAGCCGGGCCCGGCTTTCGGTATTGCGAGGTCTGGCGCCCAAATGATGAGTGGCGCCACCTGGAAGGGCTGATGGACCGGAGCTCGGGCCGGGCCGGGCTGTCGGCGCCGCAGGCCAGAGATGCGCTGGTGCGGGGAAGTATCGCTTGCTACCCCCCGGTTTGGGGGACCGACGACCCGGACGGGCCTGTCCGGGGCCCCAGCGCGCTACCCATTGGTGGTAGTGCTCCGGGTCGTGCCGGTCGCCGCCCACCTGTTCGGGGAGGCAGCCCTGGTCGTCGATTTGACCGGTGACCCAGTCCAGGCACCTCTGGGCCGCGCCCAGGTCGCCGGACGCGGCGTAATTGCAGCCGAGCGACGCCGTGAGCACCGGCCAGGCGCCGCCCCCGTAGTAGCTGTCGGTCGGGTAACGACGGGTGCCGCCGTCCAGGTCCAGCTCCGTCGCGATCCGGCTTACCGTCTGGACAAAGGCGGGGTCGTCCGGGGCGACGACCCGGAACGGCCGGCACAGCCACAGCAGGGCACCGTCGACCTGCCGATCGTGGTCGGACTTGGCGAAGTAGCCCAGACGCCGTGCCTGTTCGACGAGGGCGGCATGGACCGGCTCGGCCCGCTCGGCGAAGGTCCTATCCCCCAGCATGGACGCGGCGGCGACCAACCCGGCGTAGGCACACGCCAGCGTTGCCGTGTGCACCGAGCCGCCCGCCTCCTCCCAGACGTCGTAGCAGGGTGACATGCCGAACTCAGCCAGGTAACGGGCGGCGCGCTCGACCGGCACAGCCAGCCGGGAGGGCAGGCCGCGAGATCTGTCTTTCAGGAGGTGCTGGTGCAGCGCCCACGGCCAGGTCCCGTAGCCGTCGACCTGGAAGTTCGGCCAATCGTCGCCCACCGCCCGGCCGCTCAAGCTGAACCGGGCCGGTGGCATCGCGGAGGGGTCGACCGGCTCCCCGGCGGCCCGGCGCTCGAGGGCGGCCGAAATGGTCGGGGCGATGCCTTCGATGGCGGCCGCGGACCAGTTATGGAACGCCGCGGCAGCATCGGTCTCGCCCGCACAGTCCAGGGCATACGCGATGAACGAACCGTCCCGGAGCCAGCAGTACCGGTACTCGGCGAAGTCCGGCGACGCCACGAACGCCCCACCCGAGTGCTGGTTTTTCAACATGGTGGCCACCGAGGAGGCGACGAGACGAGCGCTGTCGCCCGATGGCTTGGTGCCGCCCGAATCATCCAGTTTCTTCATGCAGTACATTNNCAAGGCGCTACTCCCGTTTGTTTGTAGGAGGTTCGTGTAAATATGTCGTGTTGGGCCCGGGAAGTGCCGGCCGATCTTTCTACAGGGACTAACGTAAGACGCGCCATGAATGACGACGACGTCGGTGGTAGCGACCTCACCCGCATCGCGGTCCTCGCCCTGCTGGGACGGGACGGACCGGCGTCGCGTGCCACCGTGGCCCGCGAGCTCGACCTGAGCCCGGCCACCGTCAGCCAGGTGACCAAACGGCTGATCCAGCAGGGTGTCATCGAACCTCTCTATTACGCCCCCTCCGAAGGTGGCCGTCCCGGCCAATTGCTCGGCCTGGTGGCGGACGCGGGGCGGGCCGTAGGTGTGAAGCTCGCCGCTGACCACCTCATCCTGGTAGACGTGCGCCTGGACGGCCTGGTCCTGGCCACCAGGACCGAGAGTTTCGATGCCCTGGCACCCGACGCCATCTCCCGGCTGTTGTCCAGCCTCGAGGCCTTCCTGGGCACGGGAGGGGCGAGCCTTCTCGGCGTGGGGGTGTGCGTGCCCGGCGTCGTCGCCCGTCCCGACGTCGGCGACGTCGACGCCGACGTGCTCGGTTGGTCCGCCATGCCGCTCGGTCGTGACCTGCGCCGGGCCGTGGGCGTGCCCGTGCTGATCGAGAACGACGTCAAAGCCTTCGCCGTCGCCCAGCGGCTCTACGGCGTCGGCCGCAGCCGTCGGAGCTTTGTCGTCGTCACCATCGGCCGCGGCGTCGGGTTCGCGTGCGTCAACAGCGGCGTTCTCGAACGAGGCTCTCACGGGGGCGCCGGCGAACTGGGCCACGTCGTCGTGTCCAACAACGGGCCACAGTGCGCCTGCGGGCAACGCGGTTGCGTCGAGGCCTACATCGGCGCGGACGGCCTTGTCGCCGCCGGCCGGGCGGCCGGGCTCCTGCGAGCCGGCCAGGGGCTCGACCACCTGGCCGCGTTGGCGGACCGGGGCGAGGCGGCCGCCCGCCAGGTGTTCGCCCGGGCCGGACAGCGCCTGGCCTACGCCATCGCCCCTGCCATCGCCGCCCTCAACCCCGAACTGTTGCTCGTAGCGGGTGAAGGGACGGCGTCCTGGCAACATTGGGACACCGCCTTTCGCGCCAGCCTGTCGCGACGGTTGCCGAGCTGGATGCGCGGCATTCCGGTCGAGATCGACCAGTGGGACGAGTCGAGCTGGGCGCGGGGCGCCGCCGCCATCGTGCTCGCCACCCCCTTCGACCGCAACGCCCTGGCCGGCCAGCAGCGTCTACAGGTCCTGGCCCGGCTCCACGGCGGCGACGGCTCCGCCGGGCCCGACAGCTGAAGCAGGCTCCACGCCGCGCCCCGCGCATAGGGCCGCGTCCAGGAACGCCAGCACGTCGGCCCGCTCGGCGATGACCTTTGAAGTCGGCTTTCCGAACCCGTGCCCGGCGGAGGTCTCGATCCTTATGAGGACCGGGGCCTGCGCCCCGAGACCTTGGGCGGCCGGGGCGGCCTGCAGGGCGGCCGCGAACTTGAACGAATGGCCGGGCACGACCCGGTCGTCATGATCGCCGGTGGTGATGAGGGTGGGCGGGTAAGCCACGCCCGGCTTGATGTTGTGCAGCGGGGAATAGGCCCGCACCCAGCGGTACTCCTCGGGGTCGTCGGGGTCGCCGA
>PMLI01000196.1 GCA_003158835.1 Acidimicrobiaceae bacterium | reverse complement strand
GGGTACCTGGTGAAAGGCCCACATGGCGGCATGAGCGCTCAGGCACGAGACCAGGGCGCTCGGGACCGCTTCGGTCAACCACCCCAGGAGCCCCTCCATCGCCGGCCAGAAGAGCTCCTCGGTGAGCTCAGGCTGCTTGGGCTCGGCGCCGGTGACGATGACGGCATCGGGTGGGTTGGCGTAGAGGTCGTCGACCGTCTTGTAGCCGGCCGCGATCAGGGCCTGGGCCCCGGGGCTGCGAACGACCCCGGGGAGCCAGAAACGCTCGAACGAGATGGCCTGGCCGGCCGAAGCCGCCCCCAGGAGGCCCTCGAACTGGCGCTCCGTTTCCTCGAAGGCACCGTCGGGCATACTGTTGACGAAACCGACCCGCAGGACCCGTCGCGCCAAGGCCGAGGCGGCTCCGGTGCCCAGGCGGGCCATCCTGGCGGCGGACGCGGCGACAGCCGGACCGGCGCTGGCTCCGGCCGGGCCCAGTTCGATGACGCCACCGCGCCCGATCACTTGGTTGGCACAGAACTCGGCATCGATGAAGGCCCGCACCCGGCTCTTGGGCGACGGTATGTACAGGGTGAAGTAGCGCACGCCCTCGCTCAGCACGCCGAAGACCCAGAGACGCTCCTGCGGCCGGCCTCTCACGTCGCGGGGATGGAAGTCCTCGGTCAGGTCGATGCTGCCGACCGGGGTGCCGTCGAAGTCCAGCGGTCGCGCCCGGCCCCGGTGCACCAGGTTGGTGAAAAGAGGATTGGTCGAACGCGAAATGGAGGGCAGGTCGAGATGGGCCCGTACCAGGCGGTCCACCTCGAGCTCGAAGGGGTGGTCGAGGCGGGTGGAGCGAATGAGGGCCCGCCCCCCGTCGGCCGGCAGGAGCTCCGGGGAGGGGCCGAAGGGCAGGCTCAGGATCCCCGCGTCCATGAGCGCCAGCATCTGCTGGGAACGGAAGGCGGGGGGCCCGGCCACGAGGCGGGCGAAACGGCTGTGCATGTTGAGCTGGAAATCGACGTGGGAGGTGAGGCTCAGCCCCTTGAACTCGATGGCCAAGCGGAGGGTGTCGCGCAGGGCTCGCAGGGTCTCGAGGGCCGCCTTCACCGGGCTCGTCCCGCCCACCACCAGAGCCTCTGTCATGTCGGCGTAGACGGTCGAATAGACCTTCGCCTCGTAGTCCTGCGCGCTGGCGTAGCGGGTGTCCTTGCCGGCGAAGAGATGCGCCTCGGCGCTGAACTCGCCGTACCTGACGGCGTACTGGCTACGCACGGCCGCGAAGGTGCCGGCCCGCCACGCCTGCACCAGAGCCTCTCGTACCGCTTGGGCAGCCGCCGGCCCGTCGGCCTGGCGGGCGGCGGTGAGGTAGTAGCACAGCTCCATCTCGGCGAAAACCAACGGGAGGAGCTCGTGGCGGGCGTCTATGTGGCGCTTGCGGCCGCCTTCGTCCTGTTTGAGGGCGGCCACGGCATCCAGGGTGCAGATGGCCGGCTCGTAGTCGCCCATCGGGTCCGCCGCCCCGAACGACTTGGCGCAGTACGGGTAACCGCTGCGGGAGAAGAGGTAGATCGAAGGCTCCCGCCCGCTGGGATGGTAGACGAGCTTGCTGTCCTCGCCGTCGGCATAGCGGCCGCCGAGCCCGATGGTGAGGGCGGTGATGATGTCGAGCGCCACCAGGCCCATGCCCTCGATGGCGATCTTGTCGTCCGGGCCTGTCGAACCCAGGTAGGCCTCTATCGGGTACGGGCTAGTGGCCAACGGCCCGGCGCTGCCCATGTTGCGGAGATCCTGGACGTGCCCGGTGGTCAAGATGACGTCGTCGACGACAATCTGCTCGCCGTTGCCCAGATAGACCCGCTCGCGGCCCCCGTCGGTCGCTTCCACGTCGACGGCGGACGTCTTGTGGTACTTGATGGTTATGTTGGCCGGGGCCTCCGCGCGCAGCACCTGGTAAAACCACTCCAGGTACTCCCCCATCAGCCTCCGGGGCAGGAAGTCGTGCGGGCCCACCGGCGTCCCGACAGTCGAGATCCGGCACTCGACGCCCTGCCAGCGGTAGCCCTTTTCCTTTACCCACTCGTAGAAACCACGACCGAGCCTGACGTCGTCCAAGATCTCGGGAAAGGGGTACATGGAATGTTGGCCACAGGGAGTGTTGAGGACCAGGTAGTCAGGATGGTCCAATGAGTACATGCCCCCACCCGGGCGGCCAGGCTCGACGACGTGGACTACGACGTCGCTCTCGGGCGTCCGGCGGGCGGCGTCCACGAAGCGCTCCAAGGCGCACAGGCCCCACGGGCCCAAGCCAACGATGCTGATCTCAACCACGGATTGTCACCGAGAGGATTTTTAGCATCGCCCCCAGGGTATGCCGGCGGAGTTCGGTCCTACAAGAAAATTTCGTTTGCTATTTCACACGTAAAGTGTTGAGATTCGCGCCATGAGTAGTGAGGAATAGCTTAGGAATGTCAGTAGGTACTGCGAAGATCGCCCCTGCTCCGCTTGCCCCCGGGACCGCGGTGCCCGCTGGCATTATTGGTCCCTGACAACAAACGCATTGTGGTTCGGGCCGCCGGGACGCCCCCTTTTCGGC
>PMLI01000395.1 GCA_003158835.1 Acidimicrobiaceae bacterium | reverse complement strand
GGGAGAGCGCCTTGCCAAAGGCCTCTTCGATCTGACGGGCGTCGGGGGACTGACGCGACGACGGCTGCGCCAGGACGGCGACGATGCCACACATGTAATCAAAGGGTAGCGGCAAGGCCCGGCTAGGAGCCTGATGCGCCCCCCAAGGCGGTGTGCAAAGAGGAAACAATACGCTCGGCGGCGGCCTGCGCGGCGTCTTCGGTAGAGGCTTCGACCATGACCCGGACGAGCGGCTCCGTGCCGCTCGGGCGCAGCAGCACCCGGCCATGCTGGCCCAGGCTCTGCTCGGTCCTGTGCACCTCTTCCCAAACGGCGACCGCCCCGGCCAGCCCGTCGCGATCAACCACGGCCACGTTACGCAGCACCTGCGGCCATCGCCGGAGGGCGGCCGCCGCCATGTCGGCCAGCTTGCCGTTGTTCCGGGACACCAGGTCGGCCAGGAGGAGACCGGACAGCACGCCGTCCCCGGTCGTGGCCAAGGCCCGGAAGACGATGTGGCCGGACTGCTCTCCGCCCAGAGCCCAACCCTTGGCGTCCAGCGCTTCGAGCACGTAGCGGTCCCCCACACCGACGGTGTGGACCTGGACACCAGCCGCGGCCATGGCCTCGTGGAACCCGAGGTTGGTCATCACTGTGACCACGACCGTGCCCCCGGCCAGCAAGCCTCGTTGGGCAAGGTCGGTGGCGAACAGCGCCAGCAGGCGGTCTCCGTCGACGACGTTGCCGGAGGCATCGACGGCGATGACGCGGTCGGCATCCCCATCGAAGGCAAGGCCGAGATCGGCCCTCTTGCTCACGACTGTCTCGGCTAGACGGCGCGGGTCGGTCGAGCCGCACCCGTCGTTGATGTTGGCCCCGTCGGGTTCGGCCGCCAGAACGCTCACTACGTCTGCGCCGGCCGCCTCGAACACCTGGGGGGCGGTGAGGTAAGCGGCGCCGTTGGCGCAGTCGAGCGCCACCCGGAGGCCTTCCAGGCGCCGCCCCTTCAGGCAGTTCAGCACGTGCCGCTCGTAACGTGGCAGCGCCCCGGGGTCCCCGGCGATGCGCCCGACGCCCGCCCCCGTCGGTGCACCCGAGCGCGCCCATGTCGCCATGAGCGCTTCGAGCTCGGCTTCTAGCCCTTCCTCGGCATCGTCTGAGAGCTTGGAGCCTCCGGCCGAGAAGAACTTGACGCCGTTGTCCCCGTACGGGTTGTGCGACGCAGAAATGACGGCCGCCGGCACGCCCTGCTCGGCCGACAAGAACGCCACCGCCGGGGTAGGCATCACGCCCACATCCACCACGTCGATGCCTTCGCCGGCCAGGCCGGCGGAGAGAGCGGCCTGCAAAAGTGGGCCCGACCAGCGAGTATCCCGGCCGACGAGGAACCGCCGCCGTCCTTCGAGGCTAGGCCCGGCCAGGGCGCGGGCAGCAGCGCGGCCCAGAGCCATGACAAGCTCCGGGCCCAACTCCGCGTTGGCCAGGCCCCTTACGCCGTCCGTGCCGAACCGGAGCATTCTGGCCGTCGGAGAAAAGGCGTTGACGGCGTTTGCAGGCTCGTCAGCGCTTGGAGTACTGGGGGGCCTTGCGGGCCTTCTTCAAGCCGTACTTCTTCTGTTCCTTCTCCCGTGGGTCCCGGGTGAGGAAACCGGCTCGCTTGAGGGGCACGCGCAGCTCGGGCTCGAGGACGGAGAGGGCACGGGCGATACCGAGACGCAACGCTCCCGCCTGCCCCGACACCCCACCTCCGTCGAGCGTGGCGTCGATGTTGTACTCGGTCGCCTTGTCGACCACCCGCAGCGGCTCGGTCAGGACCATCCGGTGGGTAGCCGAAGGAAAGTACTCGTCTACGGCACGACCGTTGACGACGATCTTCCCATCCCCAGGGCGCAGGCGGACGCGGGCAATGGCAGCTTTGCGCCTGCCTGTGGACTGGACTAGGGGCTTGGGCACTGGCCGTAATCTCCTCTCGGCGCTATTCCGGCTACTCGGCTACTCGGTGAGCCGAGTGGTCCAGTGGCCAGGGCTTGGGGGTCTGGGCGGCGTGGCGGTGCGCCGGGCCGGCATAGATCTTGAGCTTGCGCAGCATCTGCCTTCCCAGTGGCCCCTTCGGCAACATGCCCCTCACCGCCATACGTACGACCTCTTCGGGGCGCTTGGCCAGGAGGTCGCTGTAGGTGCGCGACCGGAGCCCGCCCGGGTAGCCGGAGTGGCGGTAGTGGAGCTTCTTGTCCGCTTTGCCCGCCGATAGCACCACCTGGGCCGCATTTACCACGATGACGTGGTCGCCCATGTCGAGGTGGGGCGTAAAAGTGGCCTTGTGCTTGCCACGCAGGACACGGGCCACCTCGGTCGCGAGACGGCCCAAAATGGCGCCAGAAGCGTCGACCTCGTACCACACGCGGTGGATTTCAGCGGCTTTAGGAGAGTAGGTACGCACGGGCCCTTCACACTAGTGGGCCCATTCCGGATTGGCCAGACGGGGTAGTCCGCGCCGCCCGACGGCCCGTGCCAGCGACGGGCTCCGCTTCGGGTGACCTAGGCCGGTTTGTTAGGTGGGCCACAAGCAGCTTAATGTGGGGTGCAGTGCACGAACTGCTGCAAGCCACAGTCCTGCGGTGGGGCTCGCCCAACGGCGTGACCCAGCAGGACAGCAACGTCTACCGGCTCTGGGACGTCACCTATTACATAGCCATCCCACTGGGCGCCATCGTGATCGGCCTGATCATATGGTGCGCAGTGCGCTACCGGGTGCGGCCGGGCGAGGACGACATCCCCCGCCAGGTCCAGTACCACATCCCGCTCGAGGTCTTCTACACGATCGTCCCGGTCGCCCTGGTGGCGGTGCTGTTCGCCTACACCTACCAGGCCGAGGACCACGTGGACAACGTGGCCCCCAACCCCGCCCTGGTAGTGCGGGTCGACGCCTTCCAGTGGGGCTGGCGCTTCACCTACCCCAACGGGTACGAGGTCATCGGCAGCGTGGCCACCGAGCCCAGCATCAACAGCACCGACCTGCCCGCGCTCACCCTGCCGGCGGGCGAGACCGTGCAGATAAACCTCTTCTCGGACGACGTGAACCATTCGTTCTACGTGCCGGCGTTCCTGTTCAAGCGGGACGCCATCCAGGGGGTCAACAACTCCTTCGACATCAACATCGACCCCACCGTCGCCGGCCAGCGCTTCGTCGGCGAGTGCACCCAGTTCTGCGGTACGTACCACCCCTACATGCGCTTCTGGCTGCAGGTGGTGGCCAAGAGCGCGTTCAGCACGTGGCTCTCCACCCACCACGGCCTAAGCCCGACAGTTTCGGAAGGGTAGTTAGACGAACATGACCCTGCTCCAGGAACGGCCCCCGCAGCACGAGGCCCCTGAACGCCGCCTGACCGAGATCATCCCCGGGCCCAAGAGCAAAGGGCTCCTCGCCTACCTGACCAGCACCGACCACAAGCAGATCGGGATCAACTACATGGTGACGAGCTTCATCATGTTCTTGATCGCGGGCGCCATGGCGGTGCTCATGCGGGTACAGCTGGCGGTGCCGAACAACAACTTCATGAGCCTGGAGACCTACAACCAGCTCTTCACGATGCACGGCAGCATCATGCTGTTCCTGTTCCTCGGCCCCTTCGGCTTCGGAACCGCCAATTACCTGGTGCCGTTGCAGATCGGCGCCCCGGACATGGCCTTCCCCCGGTTCAACGCCTTTTCGTACTGGCTCTTCCTGGGCGGCTGCATCACGATGACCTCGGGCTTCCTCACCTCGTCGGGCGCTGCCGACTGGGGCTGGTTCGCGTACGCCCCCCTCACCGAGGCGATCCACTCCCCCGGCCCGGGGGGCGACCTGTGGCTGGTCGGCGTGGCCCTGGCCGGCTTCTCCGGCATCTTCACCGCTGTCAATGTCATCACCACGGTCTTCACGCTGCGCGCCCCGGGCATGGTGATGTTCCGCATGCCCATCTTCACCTGGAACCAGCTCGTCACCGCCTTCCTGGTCCTGCTGGCGTTCCCGGTGCTCACCGCGGCCGTGGTCCTGCTGTGGGCCGACAGGCACATGGGCACCCACTTCTTCGACCCCACGCATGGGGGCCAACCCATCCTGTGGCAAAACCTGTTCTGGTTCTTCGGCCACC
>PMLI01000555.1 GCA_003158835.1 Acidimicrobiaceae bacterium | reverse complement strand
CAGGCCCAAATGTGAAGACCTCGCACCACCCACCCACCCAGACTTCCGCTCGGCGACGACGTGTTGATAACGGGCCGTGAGTGCGAGCTGAGAGCGGCCGAGCACCTGGCCTGCCGGCTTCAGATCCAGATCGCTGTCGAAACTGGTCGTTGCTGCGGAGTGCCTGAGGTCATGGAGCCGTCGCGATCGGATGGCCCGGGAGCTACCAAGCAACAGCCGGGTGCCGTGCGGGGCCCGTCCCTCAGGTGCTCGCCCGAAGTACTAGGGGTGCTCCGACCACCGTAAACGACATACCGGAGGACGGCCTGCTCTATGGGAAGACCGTCGTCTTCACCGGCTCGTTGAGCCACTTTGTCCGCGTTGAGGCTGAGAGCATCGCCGACGAGATGCGTAGGCACGGCCATCGCATCGTTGTCCAAGCCCATCCCGGGAAGAGCCCTGCTACCCAAAGCCCCAAGCCCAATTGGCTCCGCCTCGCTAGTTCGCACTGTGGCTTGGGTGGTCACCTTGCGTAGCTAACGGGTCGGGAGCCCCGGCCGGAAAGGCCAGGGGGGTGGCCGCGTCAGCCGGGGCTCTCTGGGCACCAACCTAACCCAAGTCCTCTCGGTGCTGACCGGTCCCGGCTCAGAGTTAACCGGCCCGAAACTCTAGGTCTCGACCATGTGCTGTCCTTACCCGGGACCGGCGTGGGGAACTACCTAAGGCTGATCGGGAGCCTGTCGGCGGCGGTCACACAAGTCCAGCGTTGCTGAGCACGCCCCCCGGTCGCCAGCTATCACCTGCGTACCGTGGTCATGTCCGGGTAGCGGTCCCCGGCGGTGGCGCCCTTGGGGGCAGCTTCGTCGAGCGTTTGCATCTCGTCCTCGGACAGCTTCACGTCGACGGCGTCGATATTCTCCTGGAGGTAGCTGCGCCGCTTGGTCCCGGGAATGGGCACCACGTCGTCTCCCTGGGCCAGCACCCAGGCTAGGGCGACCTGGCCAGGTTTCACGCCGCGCTGGTCAGCCAGCCGCTTCACCCGGTCGACGAGCTCGAGGTTCTTGCGGAGGTTGTCGCCCTGGAAGCGCGGGTTGTGGCGCCGGAAGTCGTCGGGTGCCAGGTCCCCGAGGCTGCGAATGGCGCCGGTGAGGAACCCGCGCCCGAGCGGAGAGTACGCCACGAAGCCGATCCCGAGCCGCCGGACTGTGGCGAGCACCCCATCGTCCTCGACGTCGCGAGTCCAAAGCGACCACTCCGTTTGCAAGGCGGTGACGGCATGGGTGGCATGGGCCCGGCGGACCGTCTCGGGGGCGGCCTCGGAGATGCCCAGGTAGCGCACTTTGCCCGCCTGGACCAGGTCGCTCAGGGCCGTCCAGGTTTCCTCGACGGGGACGTTGGGGTCGACCCGATGCTGGTAGTAAAGGTCGATGTGGTCGACGCCCAAGCGCTCGAGCGACGCGTCTACGGCTTTGCGCACGTACTCGGGGCGGCCGTTGACACCCACTCGGCTGCCGTCGGGGTTGCGCTCGTTACCGAACTTGGTGGCCAGCACGACCTCCTCGCGCCGCCCCGCGATGGCCCGGCCCACCAGCTTCTCGTTGGTGAAGGGGCCGTACATGTCGGCCGTGTCCAGCAGGTCGACGCCGGCGTCCAGCGCAGCGTGGATCGTGGCGATCGACTCGGCCTCGTCGGCGGTCCCGTAGAACTCCGACATGCCCATACACCCGAGGCCTATGGCGCTCACGGTCAGCGCAGCGTTACCGGTCCCAAGCGTGCGGCGGGGATAGGCCACGACGTCCTCTCTTCTTTCTTCGTTGTTGTTGGTACCCATCCTGGCGTAGGCGCGCGCCGGAGCGGCCGGGATGGCTACGACTGGGTTGCGCCGGTGGAGGAAGGGCCAGCACGAATGGGTCAGGGCTCATCCAAGCTGACCCTAGGGACAGCGCCTGACCCAGGTCACGAGAGGATCTTCAGCCGTGCGGGCCTCGTAGCCCGGCAGGTCGAGTCGCCTCGCGACCTCGGCCATAAAAGCGTTCCCGGTCACCCACGCCAGCCGAGGCGGCCGCGCTCACCCAGCCAGGCACCGTGCTCAGCCAGCGCGCTATGTTGTCTCCGCTTAGTTTGGCTCGGCGGCTCGTCGCCGGTTGTAGAGGCGGATGGCCCAGAGGTAGGCCACGACGGTGATGCCGATGCTCCACGCGATGGCGGCGATGGCGTGGTCACCGATGGCGGCGCCGGTGAGCAGTCCGCGCACGGTGTCGGCGAGGGGCGTGAAGGGCTGGTACTCGGCGAACTGGCGTAGCCCTGCCGGCATCGTGGCCGTGGCCACGAACCCGCTACTGAGGAAGAGCAGCAGGAACAGGATCATTGGGGTGTTGCTGGCGGTCTCGACGCTCTTGGCGGCCAACCCGAGCGCTACNNAGCCCCGCGCTGGAATGGAACCCGAGACCGAAGGCGACGCCAATGAGGACGGCCATGCCGGCCAGGATTTGGATCAGGCTGCCGAGCACGTGCCCGGTAAGGACCGAGGCACGGGCGATCGCCATAGTGCGGAACCGGTCGATGATGCCGCCAGTCATGTCCATGGCAACCATGATCGAGGTTCCTTGTACGGCTGAGGCCACGGTGATCAGCAGCACCCCGGGCACCACGTAGTCCAGGTAGGCGTGGCGTCCCAGGTGCGCGCCGAGGCCGGCGCCGAGCTGGCCGCCGAAGACGTAGACGAACAGCAGCA
>PMLI01000554.1 GCA_003158835.1 Acidimicrobiaceae bacterium | reverse complement strand
CCAGGGTGCCGGGCAGCGGCCGGTCCAGGTGCACCCCATGGGCCAGTAACCAGTCCCGTTTGGCCAGGCCCGCCAGCCTGGCCCCGGCGTCGGCGTCGACCACGCCCTCGGCCACGTGGATGTGGACGCCGACGTGCAGATCCTCGGCCAGGCCCGCCGCCTCCGCCAGGGTGTCGTCGCCGCAGGTGAAGGCGGCGTGGACGCCGACCATACCTCGCCCGCCGGCCCGGATGAAGCGCTCGTTCTCCTCCAGGCCCCGTTGCGCCCCGTGAGCGCCATGACGGTCGGTGACGCCATAAGCGCAGACGACGCGGACGCCTACCTCCCGGCAGGCGTCCGCGATCACGTCCAGGCTGCCCTCGATGGCGGCCGGGCTCTCGTGGTGGTCGATGATGGCGGTGGTCCCGCACTCGAGTGCTTCGAGCGCGCCCAGCCGGGCCGACGCCCGGATCATCTCCAGGTCGAGAGCCACGTCGAGCCGCCACCACACCTGTTCGAGGATTTCAAGGAACGTGGTCGGCCGGAGCGGCGGCGCGGGCATCCCCCGGGCCAGGGACGAGTACAGGTGGTGGTGACCGCAAACCATGCCCGGTGTCACGTCGCCCATCACGCCACCTTGCTCCGGCGGGCACGGCAAAGTCAAGGCCCGGGGGTCGCCGGCCTCCCACTGCCCACCGGCGGCGGGGATGGAACGGGCCAGCCGTCGNNCGTTATTGCGAATTCGTCAGCTTTAGCTGACGGTCAGCCTTAGCTGACAGAAACATGAAACAACAAGTGGCCGGGTGGATGCGTTGGCTCGACGAACGTGTCTCGGCCGTACTTGAGCGTCCCGATGCCGCCCCAATCTTTGACAACTCCCATCAATTCTACTAAACACGTAGAATAACTTGATCCACGCCGAGAGGCGTGCCCCCCGCACGGGTAGGCCGGGCGGAGTAAGAGAAGGGAACCGGGTGCACCACCGTTTTGTCATGGTCATCGCCTCGGGTGCAGCCGCTCTCGGGCTGCTCACCGGCGGCGTTGCCGCCGCCAGCAGCCCGCGCCACGAGGTGCCGTCTGCGAGCGCGGCGGGCACGCTGGTGATCGGTACGGCCTTTGACCTCGCCACCGCAGACCCAGGCCGGATGTTCGAATTCACCGGTCAGATCGTCGACCGCGCCATTTAGTCGACCCTGCTCACCTACTCGAACTGCGGGGCTCGAACTACGTCGCCGTGTCCCGCTTGCTCGGCGGCTCGAGCGCACGACTGCTGATAAGGGACGTCCTGCCCAACGTCGTCGGGCCTGTGCTCGTGGTCGGAACTCTTGATATCGGCAGCGCCGTGCTGCTGCTGGCGGGCCTGTCCTTCCTCGGCCTGGGCGCCCAGCCGCCGGCGGCGGAGTGGGGGGCGATGGTCGCAGCCGCTACCCAGTACTTCGGCAACTGGTGGATGGGCTTGTTCCCTGGATTGGCGATCGCGACGGTAGTTTTCGCGGTCAACATGATCGGCGACGCGCTACGGGACCATTTCGGCCCCCGCAGTCTCGAACGGCCCGGCCGATGAGCGTGGCCAGCCCGTCGACGGACGAGGCCGCCGCTGGCACGCAGGCGCCGTTGCTCGAGGTGAGCGGGCTGTCGATCAGCCGGCGCGGCCGCCACGGCTGGGTCAACCTGGTGGACGGGGCCGTGAGATCGCCGTGATCTGGCAGGACCCCTCCGCCAGCCTCCATCCACTGCTCAGCATCGGTACCCAGATCACCGAGCATCTTCGCTACCACCTGGGCCTCGACGCCGCCACGGCCGAGCGTCGCGCCATAGAACTTCCCGGCTCCGTGCGTGTGCCGGCTCCCGCCTCGGCGCTGCGGGGGCGACCGCACGAGTTCTCCGGCGGCTTGCGCCAGCGCGTCGCGCTTGGCATCGCCCTGGCCCGTGAACCGAAGATCCTGCTCGCCGACGAGCCGACGACCGCCCTTGACGTCACGGTGCAAGCCGAGATCCTTCGGCTGCTGCGGGACCTGGTCTACGAGCGGCAACTTTCGGTCGTCCTGATCAGCCACGATCTCGGCGTGGTGTCCTCTCTGGCCGACCGGGTTCAGGTGATGTACGCCGGCCGGGTCGTCGAGTCCGGCCCGAGGGCGCAGGTCATCGGCGCTCCTCGCCACCCTTACACCAGGGCCCTGTTGGCGGCGCTGCCCGGGCCGGCCGGGGCCAGGTCTCGCATCCAGGCGATCCCGGGATCGCCCCCGCTCCCGGGGCACCTGCCCGGGGGCTGCGCCTTCCACCCGCGCTGCGCCTTCGCGGTGCCCGGTTGCGCCGGTGAACCGCCGCCCCTGGTACCCGTTGAAAGCGGCGTCCTGCTCGCATGTCCTGTCGAGCATTTCGGGGCGAGGGCTCCGAAATGACGGCGCCGCACGACGTACCTGTGCTCCGCCTCGAGGACGTAGAGGTCACCTACCGCCGTCCCGACGGGGCCGCCGTCCGGGCCGTGCGCGGCGCCAGCCTCGCGGTCAACGCGGGCGAGATCGTCGGGCTGGTGGGGGAGTCGGGTTGTGGCAAGTCCAGTCTCGGTCGTGCCGCAGTCGGGCTCGAGAAGTTGACGGCGGGCTCGGTCACCTTCAAGGGCCAGCCGGTGCCGGGCCTGGGGCGCCGCCCCCGTCCCGCCGGGCTCCGCCCGCTTCAGCTCCTGTTCCAGGATCCCTATTCGTCGCTGAACCCGAGGCGAAAGGTGGGGCACCAGCTGGCGGACGGCTTACGGGCATCGGGCGAGGCGGCCAGCCGTGCCCGGATCGTGCAATTGCTGGCTCTGGTGGCGATGCCGCCGAGCGCGGCCGACCACTACCCGCACGAGTTCTCCGGCGGTCAACGCCAGCGCCTGGCCATCGGCCGCGCCCTGGCGGCCCGGCCGTCGATGCTGGTGGCCGACGAGCCGGTGAGCGCGCTCGACGCTTCCGCCCAGGCGGCGATCGTGACCCTGCTGGGCGACCTGCGCGACGAGACGGGCATCGGCATCCTCTTCATCTCCCATGACCTCGGCGTGGTCCGCCAGATCGCCCAAGAGATTGCCGTCATGTACCTCGGCAAGATCGTCGAAAGCGGGCACGTCGATGCCGTGTGGAGTGGTCCTCGCCACCCCTACACGAAGGCGTTGATCGCGGCCGCGCCCGTTGCCGACGGGCCCGGCCGTCTGCCCCTAGGCCTGGCCGGGCAGGTGCCTGACCCGTCTTCGCCGCCACCCGGTTGCAGCTTCCACCCGCGCTGCCCTATGGCGCAGGCCGAGTGCAGCGCCGTCGACCCGCCGCCGCTTGCGGTCGGAGGTGGCCAGGTCGCCCGCTGCCTGTTCGCATTGCGCCGCCCTCTCGAGCCATGACCATCGCCCCCGACCACCGAGGCCCCGACCACGAGGCTTTGCCACCGGACGGTTGCGACGCCTTTGTGGCCGACTGGGAGCGTTGGCACGGCCGGCGCATTGACGCGCTGCGCGCCCCCGATGGCCCTCCGACGCTGGTTGCCACCTACTGGCTGGCCGACACCGATGCCGTCCCGGGTGTGGCCGGGACTTGGGGCGAGAAGGGCGGCGGCGTGGAGCTGTCACTGGCTCCGGGGGCGGAAGTGCTCGTCGACGGCCGTGGCGCGTCCGGCCGAGTGGTGGCGCTGGCGCCGGGCGAGCTCGTCGGGCGCCGGCTCGGGTTCTCCTCCCTGACCGCGCAGGTCACGACGCGCCAAGGGCGAAAGGGCGTGCGGATCTTCGACCACAACCGGGCCGGCCGGCTCCGAGCCCTGGGCGCCTACCCGCCCGACCCGTCGTTCGCGCTGGCCGGGAGGTACGAGCCCCTGCCTGAGCGCTCCAGCCTCGACTACGGCTACGCCCTCGAGTCCTCGCCCCGGGAGGTCGAGGTGCCCGGCGTCGTGCGGTTCTGCGTAGGTGGCCGCGACTATGCCGTGAACCCGTTGCTCGACGAAGAGGCGCTGCTCCTGGTGTTCGCAGACGCCACGACGGGGAAAGGCACCCGGCCCCCGAGCCGGTTCTTGCTCATTTCGCTGCCAGTGGGGGGGCTCGACCGTCCCGGTGCGGTCAGCGTCGACTTCAACCGGGCGTACCTTCCCCCATGCGCCTTCTCGGACGAGTTCAATTGCCCGTTGCCGCCGGCCCATCATCGCTTCGACGTCGACATAACGGCCGGCGAAACGTGGCCCGAGTTCCTGCACCGATGAGCTTGGGCACTAGAACCCTTAGAACAAGGGACGTTGGGCACTAGGAGCACCGTGGTACGTGGCCACTAGGATCCTGGTGATTCAATAGACAAAGTTGAATTGGTCGCCATCGGCACGGCGCCGGTGGCCAAGGCCCCGAATGACCTCCAAGGAGGATGCTGTGCCCGAACCTTCGGCTCCCGTCGCAGACCAAGTCCTCGATTGCAGGGGCCTGGCATGCCCTCTGCCGGTCGTGAAGACCGCGCAGGCGATCAAGAACCTCGCGGTGGGGCAAGTTCTCGAACTGCTCGCCACCGACCCGGGCGTCGAGCCGGACATGCGGGCGTGGAGCAGCCGTACCCATAACGAACTGCTCGGCATCAGCAAGCAGGCTGACGTCTTCCACATCCTCATTCGCCGGGCCAGCTGACGGGGCCCGGCGATGTGGGCCGCCGACTCCGAGACCAAAGTCCTCTATGTGCAGACGCACGGAGTAGCCGACCCGGGGCGCAGTGCCACGCCCTTCTTCCTGGCCGCGGCGGCGGCGGCGATGGAGTTCGAGGTCATGATCTACTTCACGATGTACGGCCCTACGCTGCTGCGCAAGGACGTCGTGGACCATATCGGGCCGAAGGGGGACAAGGGCCAGCCGCTGCGCTACTTCATAGAGCAGGCTACCGGTCTGGGCGTGCGGTTACTGGTGTGCCAGCCATCGCTCGAGCTGAACGACCTGCACCTGGATGACCTGATCGACGGGGTCGAAGTGATCGGCGGTGCCGCCTTCAACGACCTCGCAGTCTCCGCCGACGCCGTGATCAGTTTCTAGGCCCAACGATGACCGAGACCGACGCTCACTACAAAGCCCCGGAGGTGGCCGGCTACGCAGACGTGCCCCACGAGGCGAAGCTGGCGCTGTTCGACCAGGTCAAGGCCGACCTCCGGTTCGGCGATTATCTGTACGGCTGCTACGAGTGCGGCATCTGCGTCGCCGCCTGTCCCTCGGCCCGGTTCTATGACTTCAGCCCCCGCCGCATCGCCCAGGCGGCGGCCCGCCAGGACGTGGACCTCGTCTACCAGCAGATGCAGGAGGACATCTGGGAGTGCTCCCAGTGTTTTTCCTGCCTGCGCTGCCCGCGCGGCAACAACCCGGGCGGGCTGGTCACGATCATGCGGGAAGTGGCTGTCCGCAATGGGCTGGCGTCGGCCAAGCAAGCCCTGGTCGGGTACTCCCGGATCATCTACAAGATCATGTCCACCGGGACCCAGGTCTCGCCGGACATGCTGCAGCGGGACGCTTTCCCCGATTGGGGCCCGGAGACGGCCGACGTGCCGGACCACCTCGACCTGTGGCGCCGGGCGCTGCCGGCCGAGACGATGCACACCACGACCACCGGGTGGTCCGTGGCCGAGCGGACGCTGGTCGAGCTCTACTTCATCTGGCTGCAAACGGGCGCCCTCGACATGATCGCGGAAGTCGACAGCGGCCTGCACGCCATCCTGCAGGAGCTCATGGAGGAACGCCTCGAGGAAGAAGGTATCGAGCTGTGACCATGCCGAGCGAGGTCCGAGGGCCGATCGAGGTCCGAAGGCGCGACAAGCCAGCGGCGCCGGTGGCAGACCGCCGGTCACTGGACGATCCCCGGGCCGAACTGCTGGCCCTGGAGAGCCAAGGCGAGCTCGTGGTGCAGAAGATCGACCGGGAGGCGGTCACCGTGCTGACGAAGTACGGGCGGGAGAAGCGGATCCAGAAGGCGCACCTGTGGCACCACAAGTCGTGCGGGCAGTGCGGCCACATCCCGGGTTACTCCACCGCCATCTTCTGGGTGATGCGCAAGCTGGGCTACGACTACCACGACCCGGCCGACCAGACCTCGTGCACGGCCTGGAACTACTACGCCAGCGCCACCTCCAACTCGGCCGCCCAGGCGGCCGTGGCCGTCCGCAACTTCGCCGCCGCCTACGAGAGCGGGTACTTCCCGCTCATTCACTGCGGCACCTCGTACGGTCACTACAAGGAGGTGCGCGAAGAGCTCATCCGTCACTCCGAGCTCCGGGCGCAGGTCCGGGACATCATGGCCAAGCTGGGTAAGCCGCTGGTGCTGCCGGAGGAGATCGTGCACTATTCCGAGTGGCTCCACGCGCTACGGGGCGAGATCGCAGCCCAGCAGGTCCGCGACATGTCGGGGATCGTGGCGACGGTCCATCCGGCGTGCCACTACCACAAGATCGTGGAGGGCGACGCCATCTACGACCCTGACATCTATGGCGGCCAGCGCACGGCCGTGGTGACCGGCCTGGCCCAGGCGCTCGGTGTCGAGGTGCGCAATTACTCGACCTGGTTCGACTGCTGCGGCTTCGGTTTCCGCCACATCCTGGTCCAGCGGGACTTCACCCGGTCCTTCGCCACCCTGAGGAAGATCGAGGTGATGAAGGAGGAGGCCCACCCCGACGTGGTGCTGACCCACGACACCGGGTGTGTCACCACGCTGGACAAGAGCCAGTTCGCGGCCCAGGCGCACCAACGCAACGTTGGGCTGGCCGTGCTCAGCGACGCGCAGTTCGCGGCCCTGGCCCTGGGGGCACATCCGTACCGGGTGTGCCAGCTGCATTGGCACTCGGCCGACTACCGGCCGCTGCTGGAGAAGATGGGCATCGACTGGGAACAGGCATGGGCGGAGTTCCAGAGCGATCTCCGGCGCCTGGAGAGTGGCGAGAAGCGCTATCTCGACTGGGACGACGTCGGTGGCTGACCGGCTAGCGCGCCTGCGAGGCGCCAACACGACATCGAGGTGATGAA
Organism: Acidimicrobiaceae bacterium; assembly: GCA_003158835.1. Taxonomy (GTDB): domain Bacteria; phylum Actinomycetota; class Acidimicrobiia; order Acidimicrobiales; family Palsa-688; genus Fen-671. Next base: position 534 of record PMLI01000554.1, on the reverse strand, counting down.
TGTCCTCCAATACTGTTGTCGTCATCGGCGGAGGCCCGGGCGGGTTGCGGGCCGCCCATGGCGTGGCGGAGATCGGTGGGAAGGTGGTGCTGATCGAGCAGCGGGGGTTCCTCGGCGGTAACCCGGTGGCGGAGAGCTACGCCGGCCTGACGCCTCACGGCGAGCCCGCGCAGCCCCAGATCCGCCAGATGATCGACCTGGTCGCGGCCCACCCCGGGGTCGAAGTCCGGCTCGGCACCGAGGTCACCGGGATGGTGGGGGAGCCCGGGGCGTTCACGTTGGCACTGCGCCCCTCGGAGGCGCCCGCAGCCGGGACAGGCGTAGCCGGGACGCCCGCAGCCCGGACTGGTGTGGAGCACACAGCCGCAGAGGAGGCGGTCGAGTGCGGTGCGGTCATCATCGCCACCGGTTTCGGCCACTTCGACCCGGGCCGGTCGACCCAGATGTACGGGTACTACGAGTTCCCCGACGTCATCACCCAGCCCGACCTCGAGGTGAAGCTATCCGAGCACCGGGTCCTGCGCCCGTCCAACC